>NZ_JBFRNC010000072.1:0-27950 GCF_041470825.1 Vibrio sp. 10N.261.55.A10
CTATTGGGGGTCAGTTCAAACTAGAGGCTCTTTTCGCAATAAACTAGATAGTTACCGTGATTATGCGTTGATTCCCGCGTGGCGCAGCATTGCGTCGATTTGTGGCTCACGACCACGGAAGCGTTTGAACAGCTCCATTGGCTCTTCACTGCCACCCATTTCAAGGATGTTGTTCAGGAAGCGATTACCCGTTTCAGTGTTGAAGATACCCTCTTCTTCAAATGCTGAGAACGCATCTGCCGATAGCACTTCTGCCCACAGGTAGCTGTAGTAGCCCGCGCTGTAACCACCAGCAAAGATATGACCAAAGCTGTGTGAGAAACGGTTCCAATCTAGGCTTGGCAGTACCGACACCTTAGACTTAACATCCGCTAGCGTTTCTAGTACGCGAGCACCCACTTCAGGGTCGTATTCTGTGTGTAGCGTGAAATCGAACAAACCAAGCTCTAGCTGACGCAGGATAAACATCGCAGATTGGAAGTTCTTCGCCGCTAGCATCTTCTCTAGCATCTCTTTTGGTAGCGCTTCACCCGTTTCGAAGTGACCAGAGATGAACGACAGCGCTTCTTCTTCCCAACACCAGTTTTCTAGGAACTGACTTGGTAATTCAACCGCATCCCAAGGCACGCCATTGATACCCGCAACTGCGCCCGCTTCTACTTGCGTCAGCATGTGGTGGATACCGTGACCGAATTCGTGGAACAAGGTCACCACTTCATCGTGAGTAAACAGTGCTGGCTTATCACCAACTGGCTTATTGAAGTTACACGTTAGGTAAGCAACCGGGGTCTGTAGCTCGCCAGATTCGGTAATGCGACGACCACGACAGTCATCCATCCAAGCGCCACCACGTTTGTGTTCACGTGCGTATAGATCTAGGTAGAAGCTACCACGCAGTGTTCCAGTCGCATCAAAGATATCAAAGAAGCGCACTGACTCATGCCAAGTGTCTACGCCTTGACGCTCTGTTACCGACATACCAAACACGCGGTTCAGTACCTCAAACAGACCTGAAACCACATTAGATTCTGGGAAGTAAGGACGAAGCTCTTCATCAGAGATCTCGAACAGTTTCTGTTTTTGTTTCTCACTGTAGTAAGCGATGTCCCACAGGTTTAGCTCAGAGACACCAAATTCTTTCTCAGCAAACTGGCGTAGCTCTTCAACTTCTCGCTCACCTTGCGGTTTGGCTTTTACTGCTAGGTCGTTTAGGAAGCCAAGCACTTGGTCTGGCGTTTCTGCCATCTTAGTCGACAGTGATTTTTCGCTGTAAGTACTGAAACCAAGCATGCGCGCGATCTCGTGGCGCAGCTTAAGTTGCTCGGTGATGATCTCAGTGTTGTCCCACTTACCTGCGTTTGGACCGCGATCTGAAGCGCGCGTTACGTACGCTTCATAAAGCTCTTTACGCAGTTCTTGGTTATCACAGTAGGTCATCACAGGTAGGTATGATGGGATATCTAAAGTCAGTAGGTAGCCTTCTTGCTCTTTAGACTCAGCCGCCGCTTGAGCTGCCGCCAGTGCTGATTCAGGCATACCTGCCAGCTCAGCTACGTCTGTGATCTGCTTGCTCCAACCCATGGTTGCATCAAGCACGTTATTTGAGAATTGAGAGCCTAACTCAGACTGGCGCTTGCTGATCTCGCCGTAACGATGCTGTTCATCTGCAGGTAAGCCAATGCCCGACAATTCAAAGTCGCGCAGTGCGTCGGTAATAGTTTTTTGTTGAGCTCGGTTCAGTGCAGAGAATGCTTCACTCGCCTTGATCGCTTTATACGCTTCGAACAAGCCTTTGTGTTGGCCAACCCAAGTGCCGTATTCAGATAGCACAGGTAAGCAGCTCTCATACGCTTCACGCAGTTCGTCACTGTTCACGACAGAGTTCATATGGCTTACAGGTGACCAAATGCGACCTAAACGATCATCCACTTCTTCAATTGGAGCAACTAGGTTGTCCCAGCTTGGTGAAGTATTACCTTCAAGTACTTGTTCTATCTTGTTGCGACACGCTTCAATCACTTGCTCAACTGCAGGCTTTACGTGCTCTGGCTTGATCTGTGAAAACGGAGGTAAGTCCGTGAAGGTTAATAGCGGATTAGACATATAAACATTCCTTTGGCTTTAGAGACTTTCGTCTTTTTTGTAATGAGGTCGTCTTACAGTCATCAGGCTAAAGTTCGCCCTAAAAAATCACCTGCGAATAGTTATTAAATAGTGCCCATAAAGGCAAATTTCAATAGTAGAACCAATAACTAACTGCAGATAGCTGACGACTGTCCCTGAATTGTTCGAGAATTTATGGTCCATTGAGGGTTATAATAGTCTGATTAACCCCACCTACACTAACCACACTCTAATTCGAGAGTGTTACGAGAGTTTAATTTGTTAAGTTATCGCCACAGCTTCCACGCAGGTAACCATGCCGACGTAGTAAAGCATATCGTACAGAGCCTTATTCTTAATTCTTTGAAACAAAAGGATAAGCCTTTTGTTTATCATGACACTCACTCTGGTGTAGGTCGTTACGACTTAACGCATGAATGGTCTGAAAAAACCGGTGAATACAAGCAAGGTATTGCTCGTGTGTGGGAGCAAACAGACCTTCCTGAAGACATTCAAAGCTACCTTGAGTCTATTTCCATTCTCAATAATGGCGAGAAACTGCGTTACTACCCGGGTTCTCCACGTGTTGCACGTGCACACCTGCGTGACCAAGACCGCATGGTACTGACTGAGCTTCACCCAGCCGATCACCCGCTGCTTGAGCAAGAGTTCCACCGTGATCGTCAGGTATCTATCTACAAAGAAGATGGTTTTAAGCGCTTAAAGGGCAGCCTGCCACCAAAAGAACGTCGTGGTTTAGTACTGATCGACCCGCCTTACGAGCTGGCAAAAGAGTACCGTGATGTCGTGACTGCAATCGCTCAAAGCCACAAGCGCTGGGCAACCGGTATCTACGCAATTTGGTACCCGGTAGTAAATCGCTGCGATATCGAAGATATGATCGAAGGTCTCGAAGGCTTAGGCATCAACAAGATTCTACAAATCGAACTTGGCGTATCACCAGACACCAACGAGCGTGGCATGACGGCATCAGGCATGATCGTGATTAACCCGCCTTGGAAGCTAGAAAGCCAAATGAAAGAGATTCTTCCATTCTTGAAGGAAGCAATTGCGCCAGCGACCGGTCACTTCAAAGTAGAGTGGATCGTACCCGAGTAATCTCGAGTCCACATCATAGACTGAAGAATCTTCAACAGACTGTGATGTGGACGAATAAATTTTAAACAGGGAGATTGAGTTCAACCGATCTGCCCTCAATATAATAATTATACAATTTAAGAATCTATAGGACGTAGGTGTTCAGTGCGCTCACTGTACCCACAGCCTTCAATAAATGGAGAAAGTAATGGCGACTCATTTTGATTACATCTGTATCGGCGGCGGTTCAGGCGGCATCGCATCAGCAAACCGCGCAGCAATGCACGGTGCAAAGGTTGCACTTATCGAAGCTCAAGACCTTGGTGGTACTTGTGTAAACGTTGGTTGTGTTCCTAAAAAGGTAATGTGGCACGGCGCTCAAGTTGCTGAAGCGATCAACCTATACTCTGAAGATTACGGCTTCGACGTTGACGTAAAAGGCTTCAACTGGAGCAAATTAATAGAAAACCGCCAAGCGTACATTGGTCGTATCCACCAATCTTACGATCGCGTTCTTGGTAACAACAAAGTAAACGTAATCAAAGGCTTTGCGCGCTTTGTTTCAGGGGAAGGTGTTGACGTAAAGACCGTTGAAGTTAACGGTGAACACTACACCGCTGATCATATTCTGATCGCAGTAGGTGGTCGTCCAACCATTCCAAACATCCCTGGCGCAGAATACGGCATCGATTCAAACGGTTTCTTCGACCTAATGGAGCAACCTAAACGTGTTGCGGTTATCGGCGCGGGCTACATTGCTGTTGAGATCGCAGGCGTACTAAGCGCACTTGGCACAGAAACACACCTGTTCTGCCGTAAAGAATCTCCACTACGTAGCTTCGACCCAATGATCATCGAGACATTGGTTGAAGTAATGGAAGCGGAAGGCCCAACACTTCATACACACTCTGTTCCAAAAGAAGTAGTGAAAGAAGCAGACGGCACACTGACTCTACACCTAGAGAACGGCAACACTCAAAACGTTGACCACCTAATCTGGGCGATCGGTCGCCACCCAGCAACTGACGCTATTAACCTAGCATCAACTGGCGTTGCAACTAACGACCGTGGCTACATCAAAGTAGACGAATTCCAAGCAACCAACGTTCCTGGCATCTACTGTGTTGGCGACATCATGGAAGGCGGTATAGAGCTAACTCCTGTTGCTGTTAAAGCCGGTCGCCAGCTTTCTGAGCGTCTATTCAACGGTCAAACCAACGCGAAAATGGACTACAACCTAGTTCCTACTGTTGTATTCAGCCACCCACCTATCGGCACGATTGGTCTAACGACTCAAGAAGCTGAAGAGAAGTACGGCAAAGACAACATCAAGGTTTACACATCTGGCTTCACTGCGATGTACACAGCAGTAACCAAGCACCGTCAACCTTGTAAGATGAAGCTAGTATGTGCTGGCGAAGAAGAGACTGTCGTTGGCCTACACGGCATCGGTTTCACGGTTGATGAGATGATTCAAGGCTTCGGCGTTGCAATGAAGATGGGCGCAACCAAAGCAGATTTCGACTCTGTTGTGGCAATTCACCCAACGGGCAGCGAAGAGTTTGTTACCATGCGTTAAACCTTTGTAAGTCAAAGAAATATTATGAAAAAGCCGACATCTGTCGGCTTTTTGTGTTTTTTACCGTATGTTTGAATATTTATTAACCGAACAGCATTTTACACACTTAACTTGGAAGAAAGATCACGCTACAATCGCGCGCTATAAAATTACACGCATAAAAATAACAAATAGCTCTATTACAGAAAGGATATACGAGTAATGAAAAAAGTGAGTATTCTCGCAGCGGCGATTGCAGTGGCTTTAACAGGTTGTGGTAGCGACAGTTCTAATTCAGGTGTCACAACACCGACAGAACCATCAACAACAACCAACAAATTTATCGATGCCGCTGTTGAAGGTATCTACTACAACACCAGTTCTGGCTTAAACGGTATTACAAATAGCGAAGGCGAATTTACCGCTAAAACTAACGACACAGTGACCTTCTTTATTGGTGGTGAAAATGGCTTAAAAGTGGGCGCAGCATCCAACCGTGATGTATTGACTCCATTTGAAGCTGCGGGCAAATATGCACGTGCCGTTAACCTAGCGATTTTACTTCAATCTTTAGATAACGAATTTGGTAGTTCGTCCGATGATGTGCTGACCATTCCAGATGCGCTGCGATCGCCTGATGCAACGACTCTAGCTAAGATGGAAGATCTAAGCTTAGATGATCGTGATAGCGTGATCGACTTCTTAGACGAAATGGGCGTAGACTCTGCAAACATCACTTCGGAAGAAGATGCTCTTGATCATATGCAAAATGCGTTTGGCTCAATGACTCGCGGCGAAGACACCGTTAATCCTTTTATGGCTGAAGGTAAAATCGTTCGTTATATTGATGTGACTCAAAACTCTGAAAAGTTCACCTACGTTCATGCTGATAAGCTTATGGAATCAGAAATGTTTGAACGTACTCGTGGCATGACCGAGATGACATTCAAGGTGAACTCAGCTGACTCCGTCTCTATGCTGGCTGGATCGAACGATTATTCATTGTCGGAAAACTTCGCAGAACAGTACCTCACCTGTGTTTCTAACGCTGCGCACCAATGGATTGATAAAGATAACGCCGAAAAACAAGGGTGTGATACTAACGACGATGGTCTAGTGGACAGAGAGAATGGCTCCCTTACACCGGATAGTCAGTTTGTGCTCAACAACCCTTTTGCATACAGACTTCGAGATCTAGCACAGTCTTCAACGGCAGATGAAGAATTTACAAACTCGGACATCGACTGGATGCCGTTTGATGCTGAAAAGGCATCAGACCTAAACCATTACACCGCCAACCATGTTTGGGATGATGGTAAGAACGGCACGCCAAAATGGATTCGCAGCACAACCTCTGGCTCTTTTGACCCTGTGACTGGTATTTATTCCGAGATCGTTAAAAAAGAAACACTAGGCGATGACCCTAACAATGACCCATCTCGTGCAACAGAGCGCGTTGGTTACTATTATGAAGTTGATTCAAAAGATGCCGAGCGCTACGTCGACTTCACAGGTACATGGGACACCACCGCGATTTGTGGCGATGGACAAAGTGCAGTCATGAGAATGGTCTTCTCAGACTTAGCAATCACAATATCTGGCGCAGAGTGTGAAAGCCAAAATGGTGCTCCTTCATCACCGGAAGATTTGGGCGAGTCTGTTTATACTTACGCTCAATTAGCGACTATCGACTACTGGTGGTTCAACCAAGCGGGCCGCGAGTCGAAAGCAACCTTGACTGAGTTGAACACGGTCGTGCGCTTCTGTGACGCTGGTGACTATGTAGCAGGTACAGCGTGCCACGCAAACGATGAGTACTTCATTAAATGGGAATACCAACCAGCAGGCACTGATTGGGATGAGGGCCTACTGATTCGTCGTAAGATGGACAGCTTCGGTAATAGCAACGGCAGCTCTAGCATCATGCAGAAAATCAACTAATCGCTAAATTGATTCGTTTACCTCTAGATAAACCAGAAGCACGCTTCTGGTTTTTTTCATTTTTAGTATAGATGAACCTTCAAGCCCCCATCCCCGTAGATACAAAAACAAAATCTTAGCGATCCAAAACAACAACGGAGTTTGTAATGAATCTACTGATCGAATCATTTGAAGGCGGGATTTACTTGGCTTACCAAGTTATTGGCGAGCAAAAACAATTAATCAAAGATGACCACCAGCACCCTATGAAGTTTTTGAGTATTAACCAAGCACGCGATCACTTTAGCGACCAAGGCGTAGCATCAGCAATGTTGGTTCATAACAGCGCCTACGACGAGATGTGCGGTGAGCATTGTGGTAGCACACAGCCTTTCGAGATTGATTTGAAGTGGAGTTAAATCAACCTCAAATCAATCGCGATAAAAATTGAAAGGCTTGCATCAATGCAAGCCTTTCTTATGGGAGTCACTTTCACTTTTAATCACCTAGATTAGCGCGATGTCCGTTTAAGTCTTCGTTTAATGTTCTGCTCTTTCACTACAAAGTCGAATAGCGGAGCGAACAGGTTGGCGAACAAGATAGCCAGCATAATGCCCTCTGGGTAGGCTGGATTAAGCACTCGAATACCGACCGTCATCACGCCGATCAAAATCCCATAGGCCCATTTACTCTGATTGGTAAACGCGGCAGATACAGGGTCTGTTGCCATGAAGAAGGTACCAAAGGCAACACCACCCAACACAAAGTGCCAGTAAAACGGCATCGAAAACATCGAGTTAGTATCCGACCCTATCCAGTTCAGTAAACTCGACGTCACGACAAGGCCGACAATCACACCGGCGACAATGCGCCAAGACGCTATCTTCATCACAATCAAAATCAACCCCGTCAGCATGATCAGCAGTGACGACACCTCACCCATCGAACCTGGAATATTACCGATAAAGGCATCCATCCAGGTGATCGCCTCGCCAGTCATGTTATTGATGAGTGACGTGCTGCCGCCTTCATACCATTGACTCAGCGGTGTCGCGCCTGAATAGCCGTCAGCGGCAACCCACACAAGCCCACCCGACATGTTGGCTGGATAGGCGAAATAGAGAAACGCGCGGCCTGCAAGGGCTGGGTTCAAGAAGTTTCGTCCTGTACCACCGAACAGCTCTTTGGCGACAACGATACCAAAGGTGATACCTAAAGCGGCTTGCCAAAGCGGGATGGTTGGCGGGAGGATGAGTGCAAACAGCACAGAGCTAACAAAAAAACCTTCATTAACTTCGTGCTTACGAACGACAGCAAACAGTACCTCCCAGACGCCACCGACCACAAACACCGTGGCATAAACGGGTAGAAAATAGAGTGCACCAAGCAACATCTGACTTGCCCAGCCACTTGCCATCAATGACTGCGCATCACCAAATGCCCACGACAGACGCCAGCTACTCTCGATAACCGAGGCAAGTTCATTTAATTGATAACTGGAGGTTAGTGCGAGGACGCTTTGGTGTCCGACGTTATACATCCCCCAGAACATTGCCGGGAAGGTCGCCAACCACACCAGAATCATGATGCGCTTTAGGTCAATGCTGTCACGAACATGGGTTATGCCGCGATTTACGTTGCCGGGTGTATAAAATATTGTCGCGAAAGCCTCATACACTGGGTAGAGCTTTTCGTACTTCCCTCCGGCTTCAAAGCGTGGAGCCACGTCTTCTAATCGTTTTTTTAAACTCATAATCTCAATCACCTTATTGCTTGAGTTATGGTTTTCTACGCATCAACCGTGCTATTTGAACAATTTTTAGCGATTTTTAATCAAATTCGTCTTGAAGAACGAGAGTCTATAAGTCAAACCTATGTTGAAAAAGAGAGGCGTATAAACAACAAAGCCCCAGCAATGGCTGAGGCTTATTTGGTTTGGTAACGGTCGTCGTTACTTAACGCACATCACATTAAGCAATGAAGAACCTTTCAACTGGTTGACGTTACCGTTGGTAAACAGACCTTTCTTATCTGCGCCCCAATAAGGGAGATGCATTGGCCAGTTCTGTTTTTCCATAACCTTTGAGCTCAAGATGCTTTGCCATTGCTTCTCACTCATCAGCTTCATGTTGACCTGATTACACACCAATTCAGCGCTATCGTAATCTAGGCGGCTCCAAGGCTTACCTTGCTCCATGTAGAACTGTTGTTGATGATCTAGAAGGTAAGGAATAGCATATTGGCTACCCGCAATGTCTGCTTTCACGCGAATCTCGATCTCTAGATCATTGTCTGAACTCGCGTTACCGCTTGGTAGCGTCTGAATTGCTGCAGCGCTCGCTACCGCCGCCACTTGCTTAGTAGCCACAGGTTTCGGTGCAGGCTTAGCTTCTACTTTTGCAGGAGCCTTGTGCGTCACCGCTTTTGGCTCTGCTGGTTTTGCCACAATAGGCTGTGATGAGGTTTTCGACTTATCGACCATACGAATAAAGGCTTCACCGTAACCAGAAACCTTACGCACCTGAGCTAGGTCTTTTCTCGCATCAGAGAAGGTAGAATAAGGTCCGATTAAGCAACGGTAGTCTCCGCCTTCCGGCTTCATCCAAACATTGGTCGAGATCTTCTCATACAGAGGCTTTGCTCGGCTCAGTGACAAAGGCTTGTTCAGCAGGCCACATTGAACCCAAAACAGTTCGTTATCTGAATGACGTTTTGGTGCTTTACTGCCCCACACGCCCTTACCGATCGGACATGATTGCTCTAGCTGTGGTAATTGGTTGGTGCTTGCCTGAGTTGCATCACATAGAACCGACTCTGCATTCACTTGGCTCGATACCAAAAGAGATGCAGCGATAAATCCCATACGATAATTTCTCGTCACAGCACGACATACAGCATTCATTGTCAATTTCATAACCACCACTTAAACCCTTGCGGGCTAATTATTACCGAATCTATGTCGATAAAACATGAATTCCATTTTAACTTATTATTGACACTGTCAATAATACTAAGTTCCAGATCCATTAAGCAAAAAAAGAGCCGTAATTGCTTACGGCTCTTAATTTAGTGACTTTTTTTACTAAAAATCAAACCGGGCTATCACCCTTTATAAATTTTCGGGTTAAACACGTCACGTAACCAGTCGCCTAATAGGTTAATAACGAGAACCAATGTTACCAAAAGCACACCTGGGAATGCTGTGATCCACCATGCTCCTGAGAAAATGTAGTTAAAACCAGTACTGATCAGGGCACCGAGTGATGGTTGGTCTACCGGAAGACCTAAACCTAGGAAAGAAAGTGCCGCTTCTGACATGATGGCATTTGCCACCTGTACCGTAGAGATAACCAAAATCGGTGATAAACAGTTAGGCAGAATATGGCGGAACATGATGCGAGGCGCTCTAAAGCCCATCACACGTGCCGCTTCTACGTACTCTTTCTTCTTCTCTGCCAATACCGATGCACGAATCGTACGAGCATACTGCGGCCATTCAGCAATACCGATGATCACCACCAGCATAACAACCGCATATTGCGCGTAGAAGTCACTACCGAAACTCGCCTTAAAGATGGCCGAGACAATGATCGCAACCATCATGGTTGAGAACGAAAGCTGAACATCGGCAAAACGCATCAGGAAGCTATCAATACGACCACCGAAGTAACCTGCAGACAAGCCAATGATGATACCGAGAGTCAGCTGAAGGCCTACCGCTAGGAAACCGATCGTCAATGACAGACGCGAGCCGTAAAGCATCGTAGATAAGATGTCACGACCCTGCTCATCAGTACCCAGTAGGAAGCGTTCTTCGCCGTCTTCCATCCAAGATGGTGGCAACTCAGAATCCATGATGTCGATAGACGTCACGTCATACGGGTCTGTTGGCGCTAGAATAGGTGCCGCTAATGCCATAACAAGGAAAGCTGCAAAGATAGCGAAGCTCACCATTGCCACTTTGTCACGTAAGAAGTAGTACAGAATGTCTGACTGCTTGAATCGCTCCCAACGAGATGGAGCTGTTGTTGTTTGTTCCATGATTATGCTCCTTTCCCTGTGATGTTCACTGTTGGGTTAATGATGCCGTATAGCAAGTCAACAATGGTGTTAGTTACTACGAAGATCAGGCCAACGAAGATAACGTATGCGGTAATCAGTGGTGTATCCACTCGGTTAATCGCTTCAAGGAATAGGAAGCCGGTACCCGGCCACTGGAATACAGTTTCAGTAAGAATGGTGTAAGCCACCATAGTACCGATTTGAACACCGCCTACCGTTAGTACTGGCAGCATTGTGTTTTTCAAAGCGTGTTGGTAGTAAATCTTGTTCAGCGCTAGGCCTTTTGCTTTACCAAACTTGATATATTCAGAGCTAAGAACCTCTAGCATTTCAGAGCGTACTAGACGAATGAACAGAGGCAGCATGATAGATGCCAGAGCAATACTCGGCAGCACTAAGTGCGCAAGACCATCGAGCGTTAAGAAGCCAGACTCCCAACCAAACCAGTTTGCGGTATCACCACGTCCGAATGACGGCAGCCAACCGAGTTCAATAGAGAACACATACATCAGCATGATTGCGGTTAAGAAAACAGGTACCGAGATACCGATACTACTGCCCGCCATCACCAGTTTGGTGAAGAAGCTTTTTGGGTGTATTGCAGAATAAACGCCGAGTGGAATCGACAGACAAACGATGATCAAAGAAGCGCCAAACACAAGTTCAAGCGTCGCGACCAATTTGTCTAAGATTACGTCCACAGCAGGGCGTTTAAAGAAATATGAAGTACCAAGATCACCTTGTAGAGCTGCGCCCACAAAGCGAGTGTATTTTGTAATGAAGGGATCATTTAAGCCGAGTTCATCACGCAGCGCTTGACGCTCCGATTCTGAAACAGATTGACCGACTAACTCACGCAACGGGTCGCCCAGGTTATCCTGAATGGCAAACGCCACCAAACTGATCACAAACATCACTATCAGTGCCTGAAACAGGCGCTTGACCAGAAACGTAACCATTCCTTGCCCCTTATCTATCCATGACTATCTAGTCGAAATCCGCGACTAGATAACAAAATTCAGTCTTAAAAAAGGTATTTAGCCAGACTGAAGGAAGACCAAATACCGAAACTTAAATCTATATCTTAATAATTTGAGAGCCTGAAAAGCTTCAGGCTCTCGATTCTAGCAAGCTAGATTATTTTACAACTAGGTCGCCGAAGTAAGGCATAACCATTGGGTTTACTACGTCTGCTGCACCTACATTAGACTTCGCGCCCCACGCTTCACTTTGCCAGTGTAGCGGTACGAATGCTGCGTCGTTGTAAAGTGTTGCTTCAACGCCTTTCAGCATTTCAGCACGCTTAACTGGGTCAGTTTCAGTGTTAGAAGCTTCTACGATCGCATCCATTTCTGGGTTTGAGTAGCCAGAACAGTTGTATTGACCACGGCCAGTCTCTTCGTTACGAGTCATAGTTAGGAACTCGTTGAAGTTAGCTGAATCTTCTGTATCTGAGTGCCAGCCGATCATCATCATGTCTGCTGAACATAGGTCAAACTCAGGCCAGTACTGTGCTTTAGGCATAGTTTTAAGATCAACTTTGATACCAATCTTAGACAGCATTGCCGCAGACGCTTGCGCTACTTTCGCATCGTTCACGTAACGGTTGTTTGGAGCCATCATAGTTAGCGTAAAGCCATCTTCGTAGCCCGCTTCTTTCATCAGCTCTTTCGCTTTTTTCAGATCGTAACGAGGAACTAGGTCTTCGTTGTGACCCGCGTAGCCTGTTGGGCTTTGCTGACCAGCTGCTGTTGCGAAGCCTTTCATGATCTTCTTAACGATACCTTCGTTGTTGATTGCGTGAACAATCGCCTGACGAACGCGAACATCTTTAAGTGCTTCGTTGCTGTTTTGGTTCATTTGGAACGTGATGATACGAGTACCAGGTAGCGTCACTAGATCGATGTTCTTAGCGTTTTTAACACGCTTGTGATCGTTTGGTGCTACTGGGTGAATCATATCAACGTCGCCAGAAAGAAGTGCTGCAACACGTGTCGCGTCTTCTTTGATTGGCACAAGTGTTAGCTTGTCTACGTTGCCTTCAGTTTCTGTGTCCCAGTAATCGTTGAAACGCTCGAACGTTACTTTAACGCCTTGCTCACGCTGCGTTACGATAAATGGACCAGTACCTGAAACGTTAGTCGAAGCAAACGAGTTACCGTGCTTAACTAGCTCAGACTTGTCTTTACCTTCCGCTGTTTGGCCAGAGTAGAACTTGCTGTCCATTGGGAAGATGTAAGTTGCTGTTTGTAGTACTAGTGGGTAAGCCGCTTTTGATACTAGCTCAACTGTGTAGTCATCCACTTTTACCATTTTTTCGTATGGCGTGAAGATAGACTTAAAGTCTGGAGAAGCTTGTAGACGTTCAAAAGTCCACACAACATCATCAGCAGTCAGTTCGTTACCAGAGTGGAATTTCACACCTTTACGTAGGTTGAAGCGGAAAGTCGTTTCATCAACACGCTCCCAGCTCGATGCTAGGCGGCCTTCAAAATCCATCTCTTTTGTGAAACGTACTAGAGGGTCAAACACCATGTGAGACATTTGCAGTGTGCCACCAGACAGCTGCTCGTGCGGGTCAAGTGATACAGGGTCAGCTGCGTAGCCAACGGTAATATCTGCTGCTGCTGCACTAAAGCTTAGGCCAGCTGCCATTAAAGCTACTGCTAATTTGCTTTTCATGGTTTTCATTGCATAACTCCTTCATGCGGGAATCCAGATCCCTAGTTGTTGTATTTGCGTCTGTTTATTGTTGTTAGCAAGCTAAACTCCAGCCTGCTGATTTTTATACCGCGGCTTGTGCCACTGCTTTTTCTTCTCTTAAGCCTGTAAATTCAGGCATTAAAGAAATCAGTTGTTTGCTGTATTCATGCTGAGGTGATTGGAACAGCTGCTCCGTTGGTGCAACCTCCAATAATGTCCCCATCTGCATCACACCAACACGGTCACACATTTGGCGAATAACCGGTAGATCGTGACTGATGAACAGCATGGTTAGGTTTAGCTCGTCTTGTAAGTCTTTTAGTAGGTTAAGAATCTGAGCCTGTACCGACACGTCCAGTGCCGATGTTGGTTCATCACAAATCAAAAGACGTGGGCGAGTCGCCAAAGCGCGAGCGATAGAAATACGCTGACGTTGACCACCTGAGAATTCGTGTGGGTACTTCACCCCAGCCATTTTGCCTAAACCCACGTGCTCTAGCAGGTCGTTCACGATCTGACGAGTTTCATTTTCGTTGCGAGTAAGCTTATGGAATCGGATAGGTTCAGCAATGATGTCGAATATCTTCATTCGAGGGTTCATTGATGTGTAAGGGTTTTGGAAAACCATCTGCATTTGACGACGCATAGGGCGACGTTCTTTTTCAGATTTCAGACCAGTAAGATCAACGCCTTCAAACGTTACCTTGCCTGAGTTTGGTGCGTACAAGCCAGCAATCACACGAGCAATCGTTGATTTACCTGAACCTGATTCACCTACTAAACCAAACGTCTCACCTTCATGCACTTCAAAGCTCACGTTGTTTGATGCTTGAACGTACTCACGACGGCTCTCAAAGAAAGAATCTTTGGTAGTAAAGCGTAAGTTTACGTTCTCAACGTTCAACAGAGGGCCAGTGTAATCACGGTGATCTTGGCTTTGACCTAACCAGTGGTTCTTCACATCCAATGGTTCCATCTCTTGTGCTTCTTCGATGTAGCTAACAAGAGGGAAACGATCGAGTTTGCGATCCGAACGAGGAACCGCAGAGATAAGACTGTGTGTATATGGGTGCTCAGGAGTACCCAGAACTTTCGCTGTTGGGCCAAACTCAACTAAGTCACCACGATACATAACGGCTACGCGGTCGGTAACGTTAGATACCACGCCCATGTCGTGCGTGACCAACATGCAACCTACGTTCTTCTTAATACATAGGTCGCGAATCAAACCCAAGATCTGGTCTTGGATAGAAACATCCAGTGCTGTTGTTGGTTCATCTGCGATGATTAGGTCAGGTTCACCTGCCAATGCGATCGCGATAACCACACGCTGACGCATACCGCCAGAGAATTGGTGAGGGTACTGCTTTAAACGGTTTTCTGGTTGTGGGATACCCACTTGGTTCATCAAGTCTAATGAGCGCTGGTAGGCTTCTTGATCCGAAACCTTCATGTTGGCATGAATCGTCTCTTTTAACTGCTGTTCTACTGTGAATAGAGGGTTAAGAGAAGTCATTGGGTCTTGGAAGATAAAACCAATCTTTGAGCCGCGAACAGAACGCATCTGTTCAGGAGATAAACCAGAGACTTTTTCGCCATCCAGAAATACCTCGCCGCTAGCAATGCGGCCAGGAGGGCTCAGCAAATCGATCACAGCATTACCTACTGTTGATTTACCTGCACCAGACTCGCCTACAACACCAACAATCTCACCACGTTCAATGTTGAACGAAAGTGATTTAACTGCGGCGTGAACTCCATGACGAGATGGGTATTCGATACGAAGATTTTTTACTTCTAAAAGTGACATTACCAGACCTCTACTGCTTTGGCAGCTTTCTGCCCTGTCTGCAAAATTGAATCCATTCTTACCAGAATATTGTTCTGATATTTTATACGGTTGACAATTTGGCAAATAATTCACAGAAAAGCAACAAAAATAGGATAAAAAGTCGACATTAAACGCTTAGCAAGCAAAAGTGCCACATAACTATTCACCAAAAGAGCATATAGTAAGAAAAATCAACATTATATTATCGGCAAGAAATACTCACAAACTCCTTACCACTACTTACTTGTAGAGTTAAAGCCGTGCTTCAAAGCAGATCTCACTACCAGTCACTAAAAACAAATAATTATTCCAAAAAACAATTAACACTATAGAAACAAACGCTAATTTTGTTAATTTGAACAAATAAAACAACCAGATAAACGTTAATTAGCCATACATTTAACCATCTGTATTATTTTGGTAAATACAAAACAGACAAACGAAAGGCCTAATAAATCAGAGGAGTTTTTGAACGACCAAATGCGTACAAAGCTGTCAAATTCAGGCCTTAGTGAGCAAATTTAGGGTCAGGTTTCACTTTTCATAAAAGTCTTTAGACCAAACCCATTAATATGTCGAATTATTGAGCACTCCATTTATATAAAATTAGATATAGAACTGTACATTTGATAAAGAAAGCAACTCTGTAGCAGCACCATTATCAAGCAGATCGTTAGGAATCTGTCTTATATAAGAAGGGGAGATAGATGTAAGAAGCCCCGTCATTTCTGACGCGGACGGCTAGTTGAGGCTTCTTAAGTGATCAGTGAAGAGACATTCTTTGAACATCAGGCGAACCCCACTCTGTTCAAGTTATCTAAATTTCAGATGTAAAAAAGCCCTAGTCTTTTGACTAGGGCTTCTTAAGGTGGTCGGTGAAGAGGGATTCGAACCCCCGACCCTCTGGTCCCAAACCAGATGCGCTACCAAGCTGCGCTATTCACCGAGACGTTTCGTTTGATTTCTCAAACTGGGAACTTCAAAGAAGCTACCAAAATTAATGGGGTGGCTAACGAGATTCGAACTCGCGACCACCGGAATCACAATCCAGGGCTCTACCAACTGAGCTATAGCCACCACTAATTTTTTATCTAACCGCTTAAAAGCGATTATTGAAATAGTGGTCGGTGAAGAGGGATTCGAACCCCCGACCCTCTGGTCCCAAACCAGATGCGCTACCAAGCTGCGCTATTCACCGACTAGTTTTGTATCGACTCTTGGGAATAATGAATCAACACTGGAAGCCGAAGCTACCGATATTTTGTAAAGAAAGAATGGGGTGGCTAACGAGATTCGAACTCGCGACCACCGGAATCACAATCCAGGGCTCTACCAACTGAGCTATAGCCACCATTATTTCTTTTTGCCAATTTCTCACTTACCGAAGTAAGAGACCGGATGGCGCGCCTGAAAGGATTCGAACCTTCGGCCTTTGGCTCCGGAGGCCAACGCTCTATCCAGCTGAGCTACAGGCGCATGCCCTGTCGGCGGAGTGGAATAATACGTATATCACCCAATGCCGTCTAGTACTTTTTTAACTTTTTTTTCTGTTTGGTCTCTTTTTCGACAGTTAATATGTGATAAACCCCTTATTTGAGTACTACAACCCGCCACAGCTTATAAGTTGTTGTTTATTGCAACAACTTATCGGGATATAATCACCCATTATTTACATTGGTTTAACAGTTGCTCTTTGCTGGTTAAAGCCAAAACACCCTTCCAACACTATAAATTGGTAAGCATGTACTTACCTTGGGAATGTAAAGTGAGTTTAATGGATATGTCTCGTCGAATTTTAAGCGTTGTCATCGCAGTTTTAACCTTTTCAACTGGCGCAATGGCTGCAGGCCTAAGCGAAGCGGAGCACGATGCAATTGCTGAACGCATCAAACCAGTTGGCCAAGTTTACCTAGTCGGCAGCGAGCCAGTAGCCGCAGAACCAACAGGCCCTCGTGATGGCGCAGCAGTTTACGGTACCTTTTGTATCGCTTGTCACGCATCTGGCGTAAGTGGCGCACCTAAAACAGGTGATGCTGGTGACTGGGGTCCTCGCATTGCTCAAGGTCGCGACATTCTAGCTGACCACGCAATCAACGGCTTCAATGCGATGCCAGCGAAAGGTTCATGTATGGATTGTTCAGACGACGAAATCAAAGATGCTATCGAGCACATGATTGCCGGTCTGTAATTTACCGATCTGTAATTAAAAATGCCAGATTCAAAAAAGGTGACCCTATGGTCACCTTTTTATTTATCTCTATTTAATGCTTTCAGAACCAGACGCTACTTTTTGTTGAACATCGCACGAATATTAGCAATGTGTGCCTGTCCTTTTTCCATTCTTTCTTCAGCGGATTGTGGTTTCTTAACGCTTTCCCACTCCACATCCTCATGCGGCAACTCGTCAAGGAAGCGGCTTTGTGTTGGCTTAATCAATTCACCATACTGACGACGTTCTCGACACTTAGTAAAAGTCAGCTCTTTCTGCGCTCGCGTAATCCCTACATACATAAGACGACGCTCTTCTTCTACATTACCTTCATCAACACTGGTTTGGTGTGGCAAGATGCCCTCTTCAGCCCCCATCAAGAATACATACGGAAACTCTAGGCCTTTCGAAGCGTGCAATGTCATTAGTTGAACTTGGTCTGCATCGTCATTATCTTCCCCGCGCTCCATCATATCGCGTAAAGTTAAACGTTGAACAACCTCTCGTAGCGTCTTCTCTTCTTTATCATAGTTGTCACCTTCGAGGTCGGCCACAATCCAGCTATAGAGATCAGACACGTTTTTCATTCGCATTTCAGCGGCTTTCGGGCTTGGAGAGGTTTCGTAGAGCCAATCTTCGTAGTTGATGTCACGAACCAAAGAGCGAACCGCCTCAACTGTATTACCACGCTCTGCATTATCCGAGATACGAACAATCCAATCGCTGAAACGACGCAGGTTTTCCAAACCACGGCCCGTCAGCGTTTGCTCTAAGCCCATTTCGAAGCTGGCTTCAAACAGGCTTTTACCGCGCATGTTGGCGTAGCTGCCTAATTTTTCAAGCGTAACTGGGCCAATCTCACGACGTGGTGTGTTTACAATACGCAGGAAGGCGTTGTCATCATCAGGGTTCACCAACACACGTAGGTAAGCCATGATGTCTTTAATTTCTGCTCTGGCGAAAAAGGATGTACCGCCTGAGATTTTGTAAGGCACACGGTTCTGCATCAAGGCTTTTTCAATCAAGCGAGATTGGTGGTTACCGCGGTAAAGCACTGCGTAATCTTTGTATTCTGTGCGATTCAAAAACTTGTGGGCGATGATCTCACCGGTAATACGCTCTGCTTCATGCTCTTCATTCTTAGCATTTAATACCTTGAGCTTTTCACCATCTGGGATCTCAGAGAACAGTGACTTCTCATAGACGTGCGGATTGTTGGCGATCAAGATGTTCGCTGCTCGCAAAATTCGACTGGTCGAGCGGTAGTTTTGCTCTAGTTTGATCAAGCGTAGGTTCGGGTAATCCTCACCTAACAAAACCAAGTTTTGTGGTTTTGCGCCACGCCATGAGTAAATAGATTGGTCATCATCACCTACGACCGTCAAACGACCACGTTCACCCACCAGTAAACGAACCAACTCATATTGGCTAGTGTTGGTATCTTGATATTCATCGACCAGCAAATAACGAATACGAGACTGCCAGCGTTCACGCACTTCTTGATTGGTTTTCAGTAGCAATACTGGCATCGCAATCAGATCATCAAAATCGAGTGCGTTATAGGCCTTCATTTGTTTTTGATACATCTCAAAACAGAATGCAAACAACTGCTCTTGTTCGCCTTGAGCACGTGCTTTCGCCTGATCTGGCGTCAGCATGTCATTCTTCCAATTTGAGATGGTACTCATCAAAGAACGCAGCAGATCCTTATCACCATCGATCTGTGTTTCGGTTAGTTCTTTAAGTAGAGCTAACTGGTCTTGGTCATCAAACAGCGAGAAGCCTGCTTTCAGACCCAGCGCTTTGTATTCTCGGCGAATGATAGTTAAACCCATGGTATGGAACGTTGAAACGATCAGACCTTTAGATTCACCTTTACCTAGAGTTTGACCCACACGCTCTTTCATCTCGCGTGCCGCTTTATTAGTAAAGGTCACCGCCGCAATATTACGCGCCTTATAGCCACATTCCTGAACCAGATAAGCAATTTTATTGGTGATAACACGTGTTTTACCGGATCCAGCGCCCGCTAATACTAAGCAGGGGCCCGAAACATATTTCACGGCTTCATCTTGTCTTGGGTTCAGTTTCATTTGATTCTCAGTTTGGTCTAGAGGGGCGAATTCAATTGCGCGCCTATAATAATGCTGCAACAGCACGAATGCTACGTTCTCTTATACAAGATTTTTACGCTGATTATGTAAAACTTTGTTGCACATGTGTGTGGTTATTAGGCTATAATGAATGAACGTTCATTCATTGGTGGTTGAAATATGACAACTCATGCACCTCGGGATAAACGCCAGCAAATACTTTCTGCAGCTGAAAAGCTAATTGCAGAGGTCGGTTTCCAAGGCCTTTCAATGCAAAAATTAGCCAAAGAAGCGGGAGTGGCTGCAGGCACTATCTATCGCTACTTCGATGATAAAGAGCATTTGATAGAAGATGTTCGAATGCTCGTGACTCAAAGAGTAGCTGATGCTGTTCAACAAGGGGTTAATGATTCGGATCCAATTAAACAACGCTACCGTACTATGTGGTTGAACATATGGAACTTAGCAGGAACGAATTTAGCCGCAATAAAAAATCGGGTTCAGTATGACTCTCTACCCATCACAAATAGCCTAAACTTCAGGGAACTAGAACGTAAAATGTTTGCCCAAGTTGAGCTGCTATTTAATGAGGGGAAAGAACAAGGATTGTTTAAACCACTTAACAATGAAGTATTAGGTGGATTGAGCTTGGCGGCTAGTGTTTCTCTAGCACGCAAGCATTCTTTAGGATTTTACCAACTTGATGAGGCAGAACTAGAATCTGCAATCGAAGCCAGTTGGGACGCAATAATTAAACACTAGATCGGAGTTTTGACCATAATGAAAAAGTGGACTTTCTTCATGTTACTCATCGCTGTACTACTTTTCGGCAGCGTTATTGGGTTTAACATGTTCAAACAACAAAAAATTGCTGAGTATATGGCCAACCGCCCTGAACCAGAGTTTCCAGTAACGGTAACTGAAGTTCAGCCGATCGACTGGGTGCCAGTGATTGAAGCTATCGGCTTCATCGAACCTAACCAAGGTGTGACACTAGCGAACGAAACCAGCGGTGTTATTGACCAAATCTCTTTTGGTTCAGGAACTGACGTTAAAAATGACCAACTTCTTGTTCGTCTTGATTCTGGCGTAGAAAAAGCCAACTTAAAGAGTTCTGAAGCTCGACTGCCTGCGGCAAAAGCAAAATACAAACGCTACCAAGGCCTGTTTAAGAAAGGCTCTATTTCAAAAGAAGCATACGATGAAGCAGAGGCAAACTACTACTCTCTATCTGCTGACATTGAAAGCTTAAAAGCATCGATTGCCCGTCGCGAGATCCGCGCTCCGTTTGACGGCACTGTCGGTATTCGTAATGTGTATCTAGGCCAATACCTACAATCTGGCACTGACATCGTTCGCCTAGAAGACACCAGTGTTATGCGCCTACGCTTCACTATTTCTCAAAATGACATCTCTCGTATTGAGGTTGGTCAGGCGATCGACATCTTCGTTGATGCATACCCAGAAAAACCGTTTAAAGGTTCTATTAGTGCCATTGAGCCTGCGGTTAGCATCCAAAGTGGTCTTATCCAAGTACAAGCCGATATCCCAAACAACGATGGTAAGTTACGTAGCGGTATGTTTGCGCGCGCTAACATCATTCTACCTAAACTAGCAAACCAAGTGACACTGCCTCAGACGGCCATCACTTTCACACTTTACGGTGACAATGTTTATATTTTACGTGAAGAAGATGGTGTGCAGCGTGTGAAACAACAAGTGGTGAAAGTAGGTGAACGTACAGAAAGTATTGCTCACATACTGGAAGGCGTAGAGCCTGGCGATGTTGTCGTGACAACGGGTCAAGTTCGTTTAAGTAACAATGCTAAAGTTCGAGTTGTAGAAAGTGATGCAACGACGCCGCCAGCTGAAACACCAATGCTGTAATTGGAGGAATCATGCGCTTTACTGATGTTTTTATTAAACGTCCAGTTCTGGCTATTTCAATCAGCTTTTTGATCGCATTGCTTGGCTTCCAAGCAATCTTCAAAATGCAGGTTCGTGAATACCCAGACATGACAAATACGATCGTGACGGTCACGACGAGCTATTACGGTGCCAGTGCCGATCTGATCCAAGGCTTTATAACTCAGCCATTAGAACAAGCGATCGCTCAAGCCGATAATATTGATTATATGACGTCGCAGTCCGTACTCGGTAGCTCGACTATTACGGTCAATATGAAGCTCAATACCGACCCGAATGCCGCGCTGTCTGACATACTGGCCAAGACTAACTCGGTACGTTCTCAGCTTCCTAAAGAAGCCGAAGATCCAACCGTAACTATGTCTACCGGTTCAACAACGGCGGTACTCTACATTGGTTTTACGAGTGATGAACTCTCTGCAAGCCAAATTACCGACTACCTTGAGCGAGTGGTTAACCCACAACTGTTTACCGTTAATGGCGTATCAAAGGTCGACTTGTACGGCGGGATCAAATACGCATTACGTGTATGGCTTGATCCTTCCAAAATGGCAGCATTAAACCTGACAGCCACTGACGTGATGACGGTGCTTAATGCAAACAACTACCAATCAGCAACTGGCCAAGCAATTGGTGAGTTTATGCTGTACAACGGCAGTGCCAATACCCAAGTAACCAATACCGATGAATTAGAAAGGTTGGTGGTCAAAACCAGTCAAAATGGCGGTTCTATTGTTCGCTTAGGTGATATTGCTAAGGTTTCACTAGAAAAAAGCCACGATGTGGTTCGCGCAAGTGCTAATGGCAAACAAACGGTTGTAACCGCCATCAATGCAGCGCCAAGTGCTAACCCGATCAACATTGCTGCTGATGTTATGCAGCTGTATCCTGAGTTGGAGCGAAACCTACCAAGCAATATCAGCATGAATATCATGTATGACTCAACCATTGCGATTAATGAATCCATTCAAGAGGTTATACACACGATTGTTGAAGCCGCGCTGATTGTATTAGTGGTTATCACGCTATTCTTAGGCTCATTGCGTGCGGTTATCATTCCTATCGTAACCATCCCTTTATCGCTGGTTGGTGTTGCGATGGTGATGCAAGTCATGGGTTTCTCATGGAACTTAATGACGCTACTGGCGATGGTATTAGCAATCGGTCTAGTGGTTGATGATGCAATCGTAGTACTGGAAAACGTCGATCGACACGTCAAATTGGGGGAATCTCCTTTCAGGGCTGCCATCATTGGTACCCGTGAAATTGCAGTACCGGTTATTGCAATGACACTGACATTGGGCGCGGTTTATGCCCCTATCGCAATGATGGGTGGTATCACAGGCTCGCTGTTTAAAGAGTTCGCATTAACCCTCGCTGGCGCGGTATTTGTTTCTGGAATCATCGCTTTAACACTGTCTCCAATGATGTGTTCAAAGCTGCTAAAAGAAAATGCACAGCCGAGTAAGTTTGAACTGAAGGTACACAGCGTACTTGATCGTATGACAGGCCGTTACTCTAAGATGCTGCATGCGATCATGGATCATCGTCCGGTTATCATTGGCTTTGCGGTCATTGTATTTTTAAGCTTGCCGATGCTGTTTAAATTCATCCCAAGTGAACTTGCCCCTGCAGAAGATAAAGGGGTGGTGATGATGATTGGTACTGGTCAATCAACGGCTAACCTAGACTACCTAAGTAACACGATGGATGACGTGAGCGGTATCTTGGTGACCCAGCCTGAAATCCAATACGCTCAATCCTTCACTGGTGTACCAAACTCAAACCAAGCATTTGGTATTGCCTCAATGGTGCCATGGAGTGAGCGCACGGCTAGCCAATCTGAGGTAACGAACCGTATCAGTGGATTGCTACAAGATATCCCAGGCATGGCAGTAACCGCGTTCCAAATGCCAGAGTTGCCGGGTGCCGGTTCTGGTCTACCACTCCAGTTTGTGATTACCACACCAAGCAGCTTTGAGAGCTTATTCGCTATCGCAACCGATATTTTAACGGATGTGAAAGATAGCCCTCTCTTTGTCTACTCTGACCTTGATTTGAACTACGATTCAGCAACGATGAAGATTCAAATTGATAAAGATATGGCGGGCGCTTATGGGGTAACGATGCAAGATATCGGTGTCACCCTAAGCACCATGATGTCGGATGGTTACGTTAACCGTATTGACCTCAACGGTCGTTCTTATGAAGTGATCCCTCAGGTTGAGCGTAAGTTCCGCTTAAACCCAGAGTCAATGAATCATTACTACGTTCGAGCCAGCAATGGTGATGCTGTTCCTCTCGGTAGCTTGGTAACAATTGATGTGGTGGCAGAGCCTCGCTCTCTTCCTCACTTCAACCAGTTGAACTCAGCGACGGTCGGTGCGGTTCCTATGCCGGGCGCGGCGATGGGTGATGCGGTAAACTGGTTTGAAAACATTGCCCAAACCAAATTACCTGCAGGCTATAACCATGACTACATGGGTGAGTCGCGTCAGTTTGTAACAGAAGGCAGCGCACTGTATGTGACGTTCGGTTTAGCACTGGCGATCATCTTCTTGGTTCTGGCGATTCAATTTGAGTCGTTAAAAGATCCATTGGTTATCATGGTGTCGGTGCCACTCGCAATATGTGGTGCATTGATTGCGCTCGCTTGGGGCGCAGCGACGATGAACATCTACTCGCAAGTGGGGCTGATTACCTTGGTTGGTCTGATTACCAAGCACGGTATCTTGATCTGTGAGGTAGCAAAAGAAGAGCAGCTGCATAATAAATTATCACGCAAAGAGGCGGTTATGGAGGCGGCAAGGGTACGTCTACGTCCAATCCTAATGACAACAGCGGCGATGATTGCAGGCCTGATCCCATTGATGTACGCCACGGGGGCAGGTGCAGCTCAGCGCTTTAGTATCGGTATTGTTATCGTTGCTGGTCTGGCGATTGGTACGCTGTTTACGCTGTTTGTTCTACCGGTTATTTATAGCTACTTAGCCGAAAAACATAAACCAATTCCAGTTTTCCTCGAAGATAAAGATCTCGAGAAGCTGGCCCGTGTTGATGAAGCAAAAGCGGCGCACAGAGAATTAGCTAACAATAAGTAATTTCCCTGTCGTATTAACAATAAAAAGGCTACTTCGGTGGCCTTTTTTTGTACGCCATAGGCGACATCTTTGATGTGATTAAATAGAATAGTGATAAATATTAAGGAGTTTTAATTGATATGTTTGATCCAAAAAAACTAGAGCAAATTGCTAAGCAGATCCACGATTCTATGCCTCAACCAGTAAAAGAGCTTGGTTCAGACGTAGACCAAAAAGTTCGCCAAGTTATCCAAGGCCAACTCAACAAGCTAGACGTTGTGAGCCGTGAAGAGTTTGATGTTCAAACACAAGTACTGCTTCGCACTCGCCAGAAGCTCACTGAAATGGAACAAAAACTGGCTGAACTAGAAGCAAAGCTTTCAGACAAATAGTCATTTTTTTCAATCAGTTCAAGTTCGAATAAAGGCTTACCTTCGGGTAAGCCTTTATTTTTTCCTCAATCTATCAAGCCTTCACCGGTAAAATAGTTACAAGCATAAAAAAGCCCCGAACAAATGTTCAGGGCTATTTTTATTCAGTGATGAACTGGAAGATTAACCGCCAACAGCGATACGCTTCATGTCGCTCATGTAGCTACGTAGCTCTTCACCAATGTATTCTACAGGGTGGTTACGGATAGCTTCGTTTACTTCAATTAGCTTAGCGTTATCAACTTGGTTAGATGTCTCACCTAGACCACGGCCGATGACGTCCGTTGCTACTGAAGGCATGAACTTCTCACGTAGTAGCGGTGTTGCTACGTTAGCGAATAGGTAGTTACCGTACTCAGCAGTATCAGAGATTACAACGTTCATTTCGTAAAGACGCTTACGAGCAACTGTGTTTGCGATTAGTGGAAGCTCATGTAGAGATTCGTAGTAAGCAGACTCATCAATGATGCCTGATGCCGTCATAGCTTCGAATGCTAGCTCAACACCGGCACGAACCATAGCAACCATTAGGATACCGTTGTCGAAGTACTCTTGCTCTGAGATTTCTACGTCAGAAGCTGGGTAGTTTTCGAATGCAGTTTCGCCTGTCTCTTCACGCCAGCCTAGTAGGTTCACGTCATCGTTCGCCCAGTCAGCCATCATTGTGCTAGAGAAGTGACCAGAGATGATGTCATCCATGTGCTTGTTGTAAAGCGGACGCATTAGGTCTTTAAGCTCTTCAGAAAGCTCAAACGCTTTAACTTTAGCCGGGTTAGATAGGCGATCCATCATGTGAGTTACGCCACCAAACTTAAGTGCTTCAGTAATCGTTTCCCAACCGTATTGTAGAAGCTTGCCTGCGTAGCCAGGTTCGATGCCATCAGCAATCATCTTCTCGTAAGATACGATAGAACCCGCTTGTAGCATGCCACAAAGGATAGTTTGCTCACCCATCAGGTCAGATTTAACTTCTGCTACGAAAGAAGACTCTAGGCAACCTGCACGGTGACCACCAGTACCTGCAGCCCAAGCTTTAGCGATATCCCAACCTTCGCCTTTAGGGTCGTTTTCTGGGTGAACAGCGATAAGTGTTGGTACACCGAAGCCACGTTTGTACTCTTCGCGAACTTCAGAGCCTGGACACTTAGGTGCAACCATTACTACAGTAAGGTCAGCACGTAATTGCATGCCTTCTTCCACAACGTTGAAGCCGTGAGAGTAACCAAGAGCAGCGCCTTGCTTCATTAGAGGCATTACTGTTTCAACAACGTTTGTGTGTTGCTTATCAGGAGTAAGGTTGATTACTAGGTCTGCTTGAGGGATTAGCGTTTCGTAGCTACCCACAACAAAGCCGTTTTCATCAGCATTTTTGAATGATTGACGCTTTTCATCAATTGCCGCTTGGCGTAGAGCGTAAGATACGTCTAGACCAGAATCACGCATATTTAGACCTTGGTTTAGGCCTTGAGCACCACAACCAACAATTACGATTTTCTTACCTTCAAGGTATTCAGCTTCTGTCGCGAATTCTTCACGATCCATAAAGCGGCAACGACCTAATTGGTCTAGTTGTTCACGAAGGTTTAATGTATTGAAATAGTTAGCCATTCTAGGGCACTCCTTTAAAAATAAGTCCGTAAGGTCGATATCTCTCTATCGAATGACTTCATACTAAAACAGACACTCCGTTGCTGAAAGTGATATATTCACAATTAGTTATTGCAATAAATGCAACATGGAAACGATCGCAGAACATGAACATAAAATCTCTACAATTATTTATACATTTATGCGACAGCAAGAGTTTCAGCAAAACCGCTGCTGCTATGCACGTCAGTCCTTCAGCGCTGAGCCGTCAGATACAAAAGCTTGAAGAGGAAACAGGACAAGAACTGCTAATCAGAGACAACCGCAGTGTTGATCTTACCCCAGCAGGAAAACACCTCTTGCCTGTAGCATTGAGCATCGTGGGAGAGTGGCAGCAATATAACCTTCACCTGAAGGGCGGAGAGCAAGAACTTAAAGGTGAGATCCGTATATTTTGTTCAGTAACGGCTAGCTACAGTCACCTACCTGAACTCATAACCGAATTTAGGGCTATTCATCCGTATATTGAATTTAAGCTCTCTACTGGTGATCCAGCTCAATCCATCGACAAGATCTTAAACGATGAAGCGGATATCGCGATTTCAGCAAAGCCAGACATCCTTCCTTCAAGGTTAGAATTCGAAACCATCAGCGATATTCCACTGTCAGTCATCATTCCATCTGGTGTGAGTAGCTTTAGCCAACAACTGCAATCCGATAAGCCAAACTGGAATGAAGTGCCCTTTATCATCCCAGAAGCAGGAACAGCGCGTGAACGAGCCAATGCATGGTTTAAAAAGATGAAGATAAAACCCAACATATACGCGCAAGTTTCTGGCCATGAGGCGATTGTAAGTATGGTGGCACTAGGATGTGGAGTTGGCATCGCACCTGATGTGGTCATAAATAACAGTCCAGTAAGAGATAAAGTTAGCCGCTTAAAGATAGAACCTATCAAGCCATTTGAGTTAGGCGTATGTTGTAAGCGAGCACAGCTAGATAACCCTCTAATTCGAGCGTTCTGGCAAGTTGCAGAAGGGAAATATTTAGCGGACTAGTCGTCATTGTTTTAAATACAAAAAAGGGAAGAGCACGTCAGTGCCCTTCCCCTTTTATTTATGTATATCGCAGATAAGAAAAAAGCCCGCTGATTTCTCAGCGGGCTTTCTAATGGTGGTGGAGGGATAGGGATTTGAACCCTAGAACCGCTATTAACGGTTGCCGGTTTTCAAGACCGGTGCTTTCGACCACTCAGCCATCCCTCCAAAAAATTGTCATCAACAGATTAGTACACTGTAGATGTTGTTACATGTATACACAGGTAACGATATTTAAAGCCTGGCGATGTC
>NZ_JBFRNC010000073.1:0-27675 GCF_041470825.1 Vibrio sp. 10N.261.55.A10
ACGTATTTTAGGACGAGACAAATTAATAAAATAAATATTCACAAATATAGCATTTTTATGTTTAACTAAGTTCTTCATTGATTCTATATACGCAAGGAGCGAGAGATGGCCTTTAATCTTCGCAATCGTAACTTTCTAAAACTTCTCGACTTTACTCCTAAAGAGATTCAGTTTTTACTCGACCTGTCTGCTGACCTAAAAAAAGCTAAGTATGCAGGCACTGAGCAGAAGAAACTCAACGGCAAAAACATTGCTTTGATCTTCGAGAAAGCATCAACTCGAACACGATGTGCGTTTGAAGTGGCCGCCTTTGATCAAGGTGCTCAAGTCTCTTACCTTGGCCCTTCTGGTTCTCAGATTGGTCAAAAAGAATCAATGAAAGATACGGCGCGTGTATTGGGACGCATGTACGATGGCATCGAGTATCGTGGCTTTGGTCAGAGTATCGTTGAAGACTTAGGCGCTTATGCGGGCGTGCCGGTTTGGAATGGCTTAACCGATGAGTTCCACCCTACTCAGATCTTGGCTGATTTCCTCACTATGCTTGAGCATGGCCGCGGGAAGCATCTACACCAAATCAGCTTTGCTTATCTAGGCGATGCACGCAATAACATGGGTAACTCTCTGTTAGTCGGAGCCGCGAAGATGGGCATGGATATTCGCCTTGTCGCGCCAAAAGCCTTTTGGCCAGAAGAGCAGCTTGTTGAAGAGTGCCAAACCATTGCGCAAAACACTGGTGCCAACATCACGCTGACAGAAGACGTTGCTGAAGGTGTTCAAGGCTGTGATTTCCTTTATACCGATGTTTGGGTTTCAATGGGCGAGGCCCCTGAAGCTTGGGACGAACGTGTGGCGGTAATGAAACCATACCAAGTGAATATGGATGTCATTAAGCTAACTGGTAACCCTCAAGTGAAGTTCATGCACTGCCTACCCGCTTTCCACAACAATGAAACTGTGATTGGTCAGCAAGTCTCTGACAAGTATGGAATGAACGGCTTGGAAGTGACTGACGAAGTGTTTGAATCTGACTACTCGATTGTATTTGATGAAGCGGAAAATCGCATGCACACCATCAAGGCGGTGATGGTCGCGACGCTTGGTCAATAGACAATAATGAAAGTAAACAAAAGCTTGATGTAATCGCTTGCGCTCACAAATTGAAAGCGTATAATTCTCGGCAATTTGTCTGAGAGTAGTGAAAATGACGCCAACCAATATTGTGATAACACATAGTAATATTGTGAAAACACCAAATATTGCTCGTAAGCTAAGATGCTTACCAGGCCGTCTATTCTGCTTTTCAGCACTTTTTTAAAGCCTCCCATTATGGGGGGCTTTTTTATGGCCAATACATTATTGTGGGGAAGAAGATCATGGCGAATTCGCTCTATCAAAAGCACATCATCTCAATTCCAGAGCTTTCTCGTGAAGAGCTAGAATTAATTGTTCAAACGGCAGGTCAGCTAAAGGCTGAGCCAAACCCAGAACTCATCAAGAACAAAGTTGTTGCCAGCTGCTTCTTCGAACCTTCTACGCGAACTCGTCTCTCTTTTGAAACTGCGATTCAACGCATCGGTGGTGATGTGATTGGTTTCGACAGTGGTGGTAACACTTCTTTGGCAAAGAAAGGCGAAACGCTAGCGGACTCGGTACAGGTTATCTCTTCATACGTTGACGCTTACGTGATGCGTCACCCTCAAGAAGGCGCAGCGCGTCTGGCTTCTGAGTTCTCAAACGGTGTACCTGTTATTAACGCAGGTGACGGCGCAAACCAACACCCAACACAAACGTTACTAGACCTATTCTCTATCGCTGAGACACAAGGCCGCCTCGACAACCTAAACGTTGCATTCGTTGGTGACCTTAAGTACGGCCGTACGGTTCACTCATTGACTCAAGCACTAGCGAAGTTCGACAACATCTGTTTCTACTTCGTGGCTCCAGAAGCTCTAGCGATGCCAGACTACATTTGCGAAGAGCTTGATGAAGCGGGCATCAAGTACCAACTATTGACGGACATGGAAGATGTGATTCCTGAGCTCGATGTCTTGTACATGACTCGAGTTCAAAAAGAGCGCTTCGATGAGTCAGAATACGCGCACATAAAATCCGCATACATCCTGACCGCTTCGATGCTGGAAAATGCACGCGATAACCTGAAGGTTCTGCACCCTCTTCCTCGCGTTGATGAAATTACTGTCGATGTCGATAAAACACCTTACGCTTACTACTTCCAGCAAGCAGAGAATGGTGTTTACGCCCGTGAAGCATTGCTAGCCCTTGTTCTTAACGAAACGCTGTAGAGGAGAGATATCATGTCTAAAGAGACTCAATTAAAAGTTGAAGCAATCAGAAACGGTACTGTTATCGACCATATCCCAGCCAATATCGGGATCAAGGTGCTAAAACTGTTCGACATGCACAACTCTCATCAGCGCGTGACGATTGGCCTGAATCTACCGTCTTCTGCACTGGGCGGAAAAGACCTGCTCAAGATTGAGAATGTGTTTATCACAGAAGAACAGGCGAGCAAGCTGGCACTTTATGCGCCTCATGCAACAGTGAACCAAATAGAAGATTACGAAGTAGTTAAGAAGCTACCACTAGAACTTCCTGAGCAAATCAACGATGTGTTCGAGTGTCCAAATACTAACTGTATTACTCACAATGAACCGGTTGAAAGCAGCTTTAAGATCTTTGAAAAGAAAGAAGATATTCGATTGAAGTGTAAGTATTGCGAAAAAGTCTTCTCTCGCGAGATCGTGACAGAAAGATAACGTCATACTGCAAAGAAGACCGAATGTAAAAACTATCAAATACCTCGCCTGTGCGGGGTATTTTGCGCTTTACCTATCCAAAGTTTGAAGGCACACTGAAAATTGATTTTTATCTAATAACTGATGGAATAAACCAATGACTAAAGTACTTCACACAGAATCTGCTCCAGCTGCAATCGGCCCATACGTACAAGGCGTTGACCTTGGCAACATGGTACTGACTTCTGGTCAAATCCCAGTAAATCCAGCAACTGGTGAAGTATCTGCTGATATCGCAGAGCAAGCTCGCCAATCTCTAGACAACGTTCAAGCGGTTGTTGAAGCTTCAGGCCTGACTGTAAAAGACATCGTAAAACTAACGGTATTCGTTAAAGACCTAAACGACTTCGGCACAGTAAACGAAGTTTACGGTAAATTCTTCGATGAGCACGGCGTTGCAAACTACCCTGCACGTTCATGTGTTGAAGTAGCTCGTCTGCCAAAAGATGTAGGTATCGAGATCGAAGCTATTGCGGTTCGCAAATAGGTTTTAATCTTTAGATTAAACACCTTCTAATAAACGACTTAGCGTAATACTGAGTGTTTATTAGATACAAAAAAAGGTTGCCCAGTTGGCAACCTTTTTTATTGTTCATCGTTTCGCTTAGATAATTACTTTTTATTAAGCTCAACCACTTCTTTGTCTAACTCTTCAAGTTTCGCAGCCATCTGCTCACGAGCTAGGTTAGCCAGTTCACGAACATTAGACTTGTCGTAGCCTTCAGTGCTGATTGGTGGCAGCATTTCAACAATCACGTGACCATTGTTCCAACGGTTTAGCTTCACGCCACCGGTTGAGCTACACACGATAGGGATGATAGGCAAGCCAGCACCAATCGCAGCATGGAATGCACCTGTTTTGAATGGCAGCAGACCACGGCCACGAGAACGAGTGCCTTCAGGGAACATCCAAACTGAAACATCGCTCTCTTTTAGACTCGTCACGACCTGATCAATCGTACCTACCGCTTTGCTACGGTTAGCACGGTCAATTAGGATGTTACCCGTCAACCAGTAAAGCTGACCAAATAGAGGCATCCACACTAGGCTTTTCTTACCAACAGTTACCACTTTTGGCGTCACCGCTGATGAAATCGTGAATAGATCCCAGCTGTTTTGGTGGTTCGCCACATAAACATGTTGGCCGCGAGAGTAGGCATCTTCTGGGATGCGAAGCTCTAACTTCATGCCGAAGATCTTCGACATGCGACCGAAATAACGGCCAAAGGTAAATACGTGTTTCGGGTTGCGTGGACTTAATAGGCAGTAACCACAACCAAATACAAACATAAGAATCGCAAATATCGCCACTGCGAAAATACGTAATATTGCTATCATTTTGTTCCTCACCGACCGCCAAGTTGATTCATCTATTCGCGCAAAAATGAGCAATAGATTTACTCGCGGTAAATACAACTATAAAAAAGCCGAAACCAAGGTTCCGACTTTTATGTTTTCATCTTACTGATTCATGAATCCACTAACCTAGGTTAGTTCGACTCACTAAATCGTGTAATGTTTGCGCCTAAGGCTGACAATTTATCTTCAATCTTATCGTAGCCACGATCGATGTGATAAATACGGTCAACGATGGTTTCACCTTGAGCAATACAGCCAGCAATAACAAGGCTCGCAGATGCGCGAAGGTCCGTTGCCATTACTTGAGCGCCGCTCAGTTTTTCCGTTTCACCACAGATAGCCGTGTTACCTTCGATTTCCGCTTTTGCACCCATTCGCTGTAACTCAGGAATGTGCATAAAACGGTTTTCAAAGATAGTCTCAGTGATAACACCACTGCCCTTCGCCATCATGTTAAGCAGAGTAAACTGTGCTTGCATGTCGGTTGGGAAACCAGGGTGAGGTGCCGTTACGATTTTCACCGCTTTCAGTTCACGACCCGTCATATCAAGACTGATCCAGTCTTCGCCCGTTTCAACCTTCGCACCCGCTTCTTCAAGCTTCGCTAAGGCAGCTTCAAGAAGATGAGCGTTGGTGTTGCGACAAACCACTTTACCGCCAGAAACAGCAGCAGCAACCAGGAAAGTACCTGTTTCAATACGGTCAGCAACCACAGAGTGTTGGCCACCACCAAGACGTTCAACGCCTTCGATAGTAATCGTATCTGTACCTGCGCCAGAAATTTTAGCACCCAGTTTGTTTAGGAAGTCAGCCGTATCAACAATCTCAGGCTCACGCGCTGAGTTATCGAGTACTGTTGTTCCTTCCGCTAGCGTTGCTGCACACATGATAGTAATGGTGGCACCCACACTTACTTTATCCATCACGATGTGCGCGCCTTTCAGACGGCCATCAACACTTGCTTTCACATAACCATCTTCCAACTTAATGGTCGCACCTAGTTGCTCTAGACCGTGGATATGCAGATCAACAGGTCGAGCACCAATTGCACAACCGCCTGGAAGTGACACTTGGCCTTCACCAAAACGAGCGACTAGAGGACCTAAAGCCCAGATAGAAGCACGCATTGTTTTCACTAAATCGTAAGGCGCACAAAATTCATTAATTTCGCTGCCATCAACATGAACACTACCATTACGCGATACTTTTGCGCCTAAACGCTTAAGCAGTTCCATCGTAGTATCGATGTCACGTAGGTGAGGAACGTTACTTACTTCCACTGGCTCTTCAGCAAGAATTGAAGCAAATAAGATAGGTAGCGCTGCATTTTTTGCGCCTGAGATCGTCACTTCACCGCTTAGCGGCTTATCCGATCCAATAACTCGAAACTTTTCCATCATAAACCTTAAAGTGACATCAGTTTCTTATCACGTTCCCACTCTTCCGGCGTGAAAGCCTTAATAGAAAGAGCATGGATGTCATTGCGTTGAATGTATTCCATTAGTGGGCCGTAGATTAGTTGCTGCTTCTTAACTCGATTCATGCCGTCAAAACATGGATCAACCGCAACAACTTCGTAATGACTGCCTTCCCCTTTCACGAAAATTTCCTGAAGGTTCAGTGCTTCTGCTAATAATTCTTGTACTTTTGTGCTGTCCACAAATAGCTCCTGCCTAATTTTTTATGTGTTCTGCCATCATTGGCTGGATATTGCTCAATTGGAACAACGTTCGTAATTGTTCTGGCACGAAACTGAGCATTATATGACAGTTTTGATTTTTTGCATGCTCTAATAAGTGAATTAGCATCACCATTCCTGCTGAATCGACTCGATTTATATGGCTAAGGTCAATTTCAACGCTCGATTCCGTCGTTTGCCACTTTTCCAATATACGCCAGATTGCAGGGACACTGTCTCGGTCTAAATCACCGAACAGTTGATACTCTTTAGAGCTTAGTGCTTGCCATTGAGAATGGCTCATTATTTGTTACTCTCAAAACGAATCGGTTGTGCGGCTAATTTCTCTAGTTCGTCTGCAACTTGTAAGATGCCTTCTTGACGAATCTTAGTATTCCACTCCGATTGCTTGCTCGACAACAAGCTAATACCTTCGGCAACCATATCAAATGCTTTCCACTCGCCAGATTTCTTGTCTTTGCGAAGCTTAAATTCAAGCTTAATGTTTGGTCGCGGCGTATCGATGATGTCGACCTTGATACTGGTAATGCGGCTATCCGCTTTGATTTTTGGTTCTGGACCAAATTCAATCGTCTGATCTGTGTATTGAGTCAGCACTTGGGCATAAGAAGAAACAAGGTATTTACGGAATGAATCGATAAACACGCCCACGTCTTTTCTATCCGCGCCTTTCAAGTTTGGTCCAAGTAACTTAAGAGCTGCATATTGTGCATTCACATAAGGCATCAACTCTTCTTCCACGATGACCTTCAATAACTCTGGATCTTGGTGGATGTTGTCTTGTTCACTCTTCAAACGCTCAAATGCCACTTCGGCAACTTGAGTCATCATCTGGTAAGGCTGAGTACGGTCAATCGATTCTGCAGCAAAGGCTTGGGTAGAAATAAGCAACGCCATTGCCGCCATAAACATTGATTTCAAGTAACCAATAGCTTTTAAATAACTAATAGTTTTCAACATTATCTTATTCCTTAGCTTCGCTGTCATTAGAACCACCAACGCTATACAGCACTTGGCCAATCAAATCTTCTAGTACCAATGCTGACTTAGTGTCTTCAATTGAATCACCATCGACCAACATCTCTTCATCATCAAAAATGAAGCCTGGAACCAGACTAATGTACTGCTCACCAATTAAGCCAGATGTTAAAATTTGAGCACTAGAGGTATCTGGAAATTGTGAGTACTTCCCGTCAATAGACAGTTCAACGACAGGAAGGTAGCTCTCGGTATCAAGCTCAATGCTTTTAACTCGTCCAACAACGACGCCACCCACTTTCACTGGAGAACGAACTTTTAGGCTGCCAATGTTGTCAAAGGTCGCTTTTAGATTGTAAGTATGGTTCGAACCTATGCCTTTTACGTCAGCGACTTGAAAGATCATGATTAAGATTGCGCAAATTCCGGCAATAACAAAGGTGCCGACCCATAATTCTAATTTTCGAGTTTGTTGCATGATTAATTCCCAAACATCAATGCGGTAAGAACAAAATCTAGCCCTAGTACCGCTAGAGAAGAGTGCACTACAGTGCGTGTGGTTGCCTGACTGATACCTTCTGAAGTCGGTACTGCGTCATAACCATTGAAAAGTGCGATCCAAGTTACGGTGATAGCGAAGACCATACATTTGATCATGCTGTTACCAATATCTCGGCCAAGTTCTACTGAAGACTGCATCGCAGACCAGAAACTGCCGTGATCAATGCCTTTCCAATCAACACCAACCAGTTGACCGCCCCAAATACCTACCGCCATAAAAATCATAGCAAGCAATGGCATTGAGATAAGCCCGGCCCAAAGACGTGGTGCAATAATGCGTTTAAGAGGGTCAACGGCCATCATCTCAAGGCTTGAGATCTGCTCTGTTGCCTTCATTAACCCAATCTCTGCCGTGAGTGCTGAACCGGCTCGACCTGCAAATAATAACGCAGTCACCACAGGCCCCAACTCACGCAACAGTGAAAGCGCGACCATTTGACCAAGGTTTCCCTCAGCGCCGTAGTCAATTAACACGACATAGCCCTGCAGGCTGAGCACCATGCCGATAAACAGACCCGAAACTAAAATAATAGCCAATGACTGAACGCCAACGCTATAAAGTTGTTTTACTAATAAGGGGAAGTTTTTTAGTCGCGGGATGCCAAACAAAGCCCCAAATAACATCAGGCTTGCTCGACCAAATGACTCACAGCTCGCAAGTGTACGCTTACCGACACCCGCAATAGTTTTAACAATCATATTAAAACAAATCCTTTTCTAAGCTCTTCGCAGGGAATCTAAATGGTACTGGACCATCGGCTTCGCCTTGCAAAAATTGCTGCACTCTCGGATCGCTATTGTTGTACAACTCATCAGGTGTTCCAGCGGCAATAATCTTGCTATCTGCCATGAGGTAAACCCAATCAGCAATACTCATCACCTCTGGCACATCGTGAGAAACAACAATCGAGGTTAAGCCCAAGGCTTGATTGAGATTTCGTATCAATTCAACCAATACGCCCATGGTGATGGGATCTTGGCCAACAAACGGCTCATCGTACATGATAAGTTCTGGATCCAGTGCGATTGCGCGCGCCAGTGCGGCACGCCTAGCCATTCCGCCAGACAACTCACTCGGCATCAATTGCGCAGCACCACGTAATCCTACCGCTTCAAGCTTAAGTAATACGATGGTACGAATGAATTTTTCATTAAGTTCAGTGTGCTCTCGCAGCGGAAACGCCACATTATCAAAGACATTGAGATCCGTAAAAAGCGCACCCGATTGGAATAGCATGCTCATTTTCTTACGTGCTTGATATAGCTTTCGACGTGATAATGCAGGGATATTGTCACCATCAAACCAAACTTCGCCTTCATCTGGCGGCAGTTGCCCACCGATCAAACGCAGTAAAGTCGTTTTGCCGATCCCAGACGGCCCCATGATGGCGGTTATCTTGCCTTGAGGCACCTCTAAACTGATGTCATCAAAGATAACGCGGTCACCGCGTGAGAAGCTGAGGTTCTTAACTTTCACAAGCTCAGTGTTCAACATATTTTTGTTGTTTCCTTGCTTTAAAAAACGCCAATTATGGCTGCAATAATAATGAGTCTACTTTAGAATTAAAAGCACTGTTCAATTAATTCATATTAAACAGGAATCTATGCAGGGATTTGAAAGCATTAGGAAATTATCTATTGATCTCTCTTTCTTGCCTGCTAACTGGTAATTAATTTGCCGAGTGACTTCCCTTTTATCTAGCAACAGGTCAAAATTAGCGGTTAATTCTCCGTTTTTATTAATTTTTTAGGAATCATCATGCTTGAAGCGATTGCGTTTCTTATTATCGGTCTAGGTTTTTTGGTGTGGAGTGCAGATAAGCTGGTTTACGGTGCCGCTGCTCTTGCTCGCAACTTCGGTATTTCACCACTAGTTATCGGTATGACGATCTTAGCAATGGGGTCTTCGGCTCCTGAAATGATGGTTTCTGCGACAGCAGCCCTTGATGGCAAAACAGATACAGCTGTAGGCAACGTACTGGGCTCTAACATCGCCAACATCGCGCTGATTTTAGGTATTACAGCCCTTATCAAGCCGTTATCGATTAGCTCAGGCGTGATTCGTCGTGAACTACCATTAATGATCGGTGTCACTCTGCTAGCGGGCGCCCTATTGTGGGATAACCATTTAGGCTTCTATGAAGGCGTGTTGTTGTTTGTTCTTTTTGCCGCGTTTTTGTTTGCTATGTTGCAAATCAGCCGCAGCGAGAAAAAGAACGGCGATGCTTTCCTTGATGAGCAAGAATCAGAGATCCCTGAAGGCGTAAGTAACCCTAAGGCTGCAATGTGGGTCGTGATTGGTCTAATCGTCCTACCTTTAGCTGCTGATATGCTGGTAGATAACGCTGTGATCATCGCGAAGTTCTTCGGCATGAGCGACCTTGTCATTGGTTTAACCATCATTGCTGTTGGTACTAGCCTTCCTGAACTTGCAGCATCACTAGCCGGCGTTATGAAGGGGGAAGATGATATGGCTGTAGGTAATATCATTGGTTCAAACGTATTCAACATCCTTGCTGTTATGGGTATCCCGGGCATCCTAAACCCTTCGATCTTGAGCGAGTTCGCTATGGGTCGTGACTTCTGGGTAATGCTAGGCGTATCGCTACTACTTGTTGTGATGGCACTAGGAAAATCTCGTAGTGTGAATCGTATTGAAGGCGGCGTGTTAATTGTGACGTTCGTGGCCTACCAAAGTTACCTATTAATGAACATGTCGGCTTAATTGTTGATTTAACTTCCCGTACTTGGAGTATTTGATGTCTCAGCCATTTGATTACCGCAGCGTTGCAAAACAAGTTTTGGAAACCGAAGTTGCAGGTCTCACTCAATTAGACCAATATTTTAATGATGATTTTTGTAAAGCTTGCGACCTTATCCTGAACAACAAAGGCAAAGTCGTTGTGATGGGCATGGGTAAATCAGGCCACATTGGCAACAAAATCGCAGCAACATTGGCAAGTACCGGGACATCGGCTTTCTTTGTTCACCCAGGCGAAGCGGCGCATGGCGACTTAGGCATGATCGAACCTGGTGATATTGTGATTGCAATATCCAACTCCGGCGAATCGGGAGAAATCCTCAGCCTATTTCCTGTGTTAAAGCGTCTGAGCATCAAGATCATCAGCATGACAGGCAAGCCAGCATCAAACATGGCAACCCTGTCTGATATCCATTTACAAATTTCAGTACCGGAAGAAGCTTGTCCACTGGGCTTAGCGCCAACAACCAGTACCACGGCGACTTTGGTTATGGGTGATGCATTAGCCGTTGCACTTTTGCAGGCTCGCGGCTTTACCGCTCAAGACTTTGCATTGTCTCATCCAGGTGGCGCTTTAGGTCGTCAACTGCTGTTAAAACTAGACGACATCATGCACACAGGTGATGCACTCCCTGTTGTAGCACCCGACGCACTAGTAAGAGACGCTCTACTAGAGATATCTCAGAAAGGCTTAGGCATGACAGCAATCGTTGGTGAAGATGGCCAAATGGCCGGTATTTTTACCGATGGTGATTTGCGCCGAATCCTAGACAAGCGCGTTGATATCCATAACACACAGATCGGCGACGTGATGACACTTAACCCGACGGTAGCAGAACCAAACATGCTCGCAGTAGAGGGATTAAACCTGATGCAAGCTAAAAGCATCAATGGTCTGATGTTATGCCATGAAGGTAAGCTCGTTGGAGCCTTAAACATGCATGACTTACTGAAAGCAGGAGTAATGTAATGACACAGACAGTCGAAACTCTATACGGCACTGTTAATTCAGATGTATTTGCAATTGCAAAAGAGATCAAACTGCTGATTTGCGATGTCGATGGTGTCTTCTCTGATGGTCGCATCTACATGGGCAACAACGGTGAAGAGCTGAAAACCTTCCACACTCGTGACGGTTACGGTATCAAATCACTGATGAACGCAGGCATTGAAATCGCGATCATCACGGGTCGCAAATCTCAAATTGTTGAGAATCGTATGACCGCTCTAGGCATTAAGCTGATTTATCAAGGTCAAGACGATAAAGTTAAGGCATACCAAGATATTTGCGATAAGCTTTCTGTAAACCCTGAAAATACAGGTTACATCGGAGACGATCTGATTGACTGGCCTGTAATGGAAAAAGTTGGCTTGAAGGTCTGTGTGGCAGATGGGCACCCGCTACTTGCAAAGCGTGCAAACTACGTGACAACCATTAACGGTGGTCATGGCGCGGTACGTGAAGTCTGTGACCTTATTTTACAAGCAAGAAATGAACTCGACGTGCATAAAGGTTTAAGCATATGAGTTTTACTCGTATTATCTATTTAATACTCATATTTATTGCCTCTTGGTCGACCTATTACTTGTACGACAAAGAGCAAACATCAACGATACAAGTGGCTCCAAATTTGGAGCTGCCCGCGTTTAGTGGCAAAAGCCTGAACAACATTAGCTACGACGAAAGCGGTATTCGCAGCTATCAGGTTGAATCGACGTATTTAGAACACTACTCAGTAGTTGGCGATACGCACTTTCAAAACCCAGTTCTTTCGGTATTCCGTGAAGGGCACACGATTGAATGGCAAGTCACCGCTGATCGCGCGATTATGGATGAGAATCAAGTTGTCACGTTTTATGACAACGTCGTGGCAAAGAACCTGTTGCCAGAAGCCAGCTTCGATACAATGACCACAGATAAAATGGTTGTTGAGCTGCCTAGCCGAGATTTTTATTCAGAGACTCCGGTCCATATGATCGGTACATTTTTTGAAACTGAGGGACAAGCAATGAAAGGTAACTTCGGTACCAACAATGCAACCCTCTTTAATTCTGTTCAAGGTAGATATGAAACTCTTACACCTTAGTTTATTCGCTTTGACCCTTGCGGCACCTAATGTCTATGCTCTGTCTTCGGATAGTGAGCAACCTGTCTACATTGACTCAGACAGCCAGCAATTGGATATGAAAAGTAACCAAGTGACTTTCCTTGGTGATGTGAACCTTAAACAAGGCAGCATCAATATCAATGCCGATAAGGTTATTGTTACTCGTAACGCCGTAAACGGTGAGATTGAAGAAATTCAAGGCTTCGGTAAGCCAGCAACCTTCTCTCAGCTTACTGACGACGGTAAGACACTCTACGGTGAAGCTGACGACCTGCACTACCAGCTTGTTGCCGACCGACTGATCATGACTAAGAATGCGATGTTATCTCAAGATGGCAGCATCATTCGCGGTTCTAAGATCACTTACCAGATCGGTTCTCAGAAATTAGTCGCTGACAGTGGTGAAAACAAACGAGTGTCAACGGTTTTACAACCAACGGAAGTGAATAAGTAACGATGGCTGTTCTTAAAGCAAAAAACCTAGCGAAAACCTACAGTAAACGTAAGGTTGTTACCGATGTAAGCTTACAGGTAGAGTCAGGCCAGATCGTCGGTCTGCTTGGGCCTAACGGTGCAGGTAAAACCACATCTTTCTATATGATTGTTGGTTTGGTGGCGCGTGATGAAGGTACCATCAGCATTGATGACCGAGACATCAGTATCTTACCAATGCACAGCCGCTCTCGTCTTGGTATCGGTTACCTGCCTCAAGAAGCATCGATTTTCCGTAAGTTGTCCGTAGAGAACAACATCATGGCGGTTTTACAAACCCGTGATGAAATGACCAACGAACAACGCCAAGATAAGCTGGAAGACCTGCTAGAAGAGTTCCACATCCAACATATCCGCACCAGCAATGGTATGGCTCTGTCGGGTGGTGAGCGTCGTCGTGTAGAGATTGCTCGTGCACTAGCAGCAAACCCGCAGTTCATTCTATTGGATGAACCATTCGCTGGTGTTGACCCGATCTCAGTAATCGATATCAAAAAAATCATTGTTCACCTGCGTGATCGCGGCTTGGGCGTTTTGATTACCGACCACAACGTTCGTGAAACATTAGACGTGTGTGAAAAAGCTTACATCGTAAGCCAAGGACACCTGATCGCTGAGGGTACTCCTGAAGATGTTCTCAATAACGAACAAGTTAAACAAGTTTATCTAGGCGAACAATTCCGTCTATGATTATATAGAGAGTATCGAGAGTTCTAAGAATAACAACTAGGTAAGTCACACTGAATGAAACCCTCATTACAACTTAAGCTAGGCCAACAGTTAGCAATGACTCCTCAATTGCAGCAAGCGATTCGTTTGTTGCAATTGTCTACTTTAGATTTGCAGCAAGAGATTCAAGAAGCACTTGAATCTAACCCACTACTCGATGTCGAAGAAGGCAATGAAGATACGCCAACATCGGAAGAAAAACCTAGCAGTGACGAAAAAGAAACTGTTGAAGCCACAGAGCAAGACTTACCTGATAGCTCAGACTTAATCGAAAAATCAGAGATTGGCAACGAACTAGAAATCGACACAACTTGGGAAGACGTCTACAGCGCGAACACCGGTAACACGGGTATTGCGATTGATGACGACATGCCGGTTTATCAAGGCGAAACCACTCAAAGCCTGCACGATTACCTACTTTGGCAACTCGACTTAACGCCATTCACTGACACCGACCGAAGCATCGCTTTTGCATTAATCGATGCCATCGACGACTACGGCTACCTCACTGTAACTTGTGAAGACATCCTTGAAAACTTCGACAATGAAGAGATCGAGCTTGATGAAATTGAAGCGGTACGTAAACGAATTCAGCAGTTTGATCCGCTAGGTGTCGGTTCAGTCAACCTGCAAGATTGCTTGTTACTGCAACTGGCAACCTTTCCCCAAGATACGCCTTGGCTTAACGAAGCTAAGTTAGTACTTACTAGCCATATCGACCAACTCGGCAATCGCGATTACAAACTGGTTATCAAAGAGACCAAGTTGAAAGAAGCAGAACTACGTGAAGTTTTGCAACTGATTCAACAGCTGGACCCTCGTCCTGGCAGTAAGATTACTCCGGATGAAACTGAGTATGTGGTTCCAGATGTATCTGTCTTCAAAGACCTTGGCAAATGGTTAGTGACCATTAACCCTGATAGCGTGCCTAAGTTGAAAGTGAATCAGCAGTACGCTGATCTGGGCAGTAAAGGCAACAGCGCCGACAATCAATACATCCGCTCAAATTTGCAAGAAGCAAAGTGGTTAATTAAAAGCCTAGAGAGCCGAAATGAGACGCTACTCAAAGTTGCGCGATGCATTGTTGAACATCAGCGTGATTTCTTCGAACATGGCGAAGAAGCGATGAAGCCAATGGTTCTTAATGATGTTGCGTTAGCTGTTGATATGCACGAATCCACGATCTCTCGTGTGACGACTCAAAAATTCATGCATACGCCACGTGGCATCTTCGAGCTCAAATACTTTTTCTCAAGCCATGTCAGCACTGACAATGGCGGTGAATGTTCATCTACAGCAATTCGCGCACTCATCAAGAAGCTTGTCGCAGCGGAAAATACCGCGAAGCCTCTAAGTGATAGTAAGATTGCTGCTTTACTGGCTGACCAAGGAATTCAGGTAGCTAGACGTACCATAGCGAAATACCGTGAGTCTCTGGGCATTGCCCCATCGAGTCAGCGTAAACGCCTGCTATAAGCTCATTTAGTCGCTAGTTACTTAGCAACTATGATCAGGCAACCAACTGAAAAGGAAAGTCTATGCAAATCAATATTCAAGGCCATCACGTTGATCTTACCGATTCAATGCAAGACTATGTTCACACCAAATTCGACAAACTTGAGCGCTTCTTTGATCATATCAATAGCGTTCAGGTTGTTTTAAAAGTTGAGAAAATCAATCAAATCGCAGAAGCTACCCTGCATATAAATCAGGGGGAAATCCATGCGACAGCAACAGATGAAAGCATGTATGCCGCGATTGATTCATTGGTTGATAAACTCGTCCGCCAACTCAACAAGCACAAAGAAAAGCTAAGTAGTCACTAACATGCAATTAAGCGAAGTACTTTCATTGGACTGCACCAAAAGTGCAGTCCAATGCACAAGCAAAAAAAGAGCCCTTGAGCTCATCAGCCAGATAGCAGCTGAGAGCTGCGGTCAAGATTCAACAGAGCTATTTGAGTGTATGTTGAGCCGTGAGAAGATGGGCAGTACCGGTATTGGTAATGGTATCGCGATTCCCCATGCTCGTATGAATGTCAGTGATAAAGCGATAGCTGTATTACTGCAATGCCAAGATCCTATCGAATTTGATGCGATTGATAATCGTCCTGTCGACCTACTATTTGCCCTGCTTGTTCCTAGCGAACAATGCAAAGAGCATCTAAAAACCCTTTCTTGTATGGCAGAACGACTAAACGACAAGCAGACTCTTAAACAGCTGCGTAATGCTCAGAGCGATCAAGAGCTTTACGACATCATGATTCAAGTACCAACTTGCGAGCAATAACATGCGATTAATCGTGGTTAGTGGCCAATCAGGGGCCGGTAAAAGTGTTGCGTTACGAGTCCTAGAAGACTTGGGGTATTACTGTGTCGATAATCTACCAGTAAACCTGCTCAACAACTTTGTCGAATCGGTACGCGAAAGCAACCAAAACGTTGCGGTAAGTATTGATATACGTAACCTACCGAAAGAGCCTCAGTTAGTCACCGACACGCTCGAGCAACTCGAGTCAGCTACAAACATCGATGTTGATGTATTGTTCCTCGATGCCAGCAAGCAGACACTCCTTAAGCGCTACAGCGAAACCCGCAGAATCCACCCTTTATCAATTGGCCAAGAAAAGCTCTCTCTTGAGCAAGCGATTGATTTAGAGAAGACACTTCTGACACCTCTCGCAGAGCACGCCAGCATTGTGATCGACAGCAGTGACTGCAACCTCTACGAATTGAGTGAAAAGGTTCGATTTAAAGTTGAAGGCAAAGAGAAGCAAGAGCTGATCATCGTCTTTCAATCTTTCGGTTTTAAGTATGGCCTGCCAAGTGATGCCGACTACGTGTTTGATGTTCGCTTTTTGCCGAACCCTCACTGGGAACCGGCACTACGAACACTAACCGGTCTAGATGCTCCAATTCACTCCTTTCTTGAAGAACACTCCGAAGTTCTGGAACTCAAGCAGCAGATCCAAGGCTTTGTTGAACAGTGGTTACCAATGTTAGAGAAAAACAATCGCAGTTACCTAACGGTCGCGATTGGCTGTACTGGCGGCAAACACCGTTCGGTTTATCTAACTCAGAAAATTGGTGAGTACTTCGAGCAGCTTGGCCATCAAGTTCAAATCAGACACGCCTCCCTAGAGAAGCACCAACAGGGCTAACCATGGAATTAACTCGAACTGTACTGATCCAAAATCGCTTGGGTCTTCACGCTAGAGCAGCCGTAAAGTTGGTTGAGCTTGCACAAAGCTTTGATGCAACCATCACTATCCATAGCGAAGAAGATAAAACAGCGACAGCAGACAGCGTAATGGGGTTACTTATGCTGGAATCAGCGCAAGGGCAACATATTACTATTCAAGCAGCAGGCACCGATTCACAGCAAGCACTGGATGCCGTCTGTCATCTCATTGAAGACAAGTTTGATGAGGGTGAGTAGCGAAAACGCTTCACTCGCAACGCCTAAGACTCAAACAACGAACCAACCAATATTAAATCTTAGTTCTATCTAAGTTTATGATTTAAATAAGCCCCAGAATTAAGTTACTATTCCAACCATTGTTAGAATAATGAGATAGGAGGAAAATATGGCAGAGCAATTAGAATTCGACCAAGCTCACCAAACCCTCCAAGAAGTCAGCGAAGCCCTAGAAAACGGCCGATTTGTTCACGTACGCCGACAACTTCAGGACATGGAGCCTGAAGATATTGCACACCTTTTAGAAGCCTCCCCTCGCAAAAGTCGTGACGTACTCTGGCAACTCACCGATCCTGAAGACTACGGTGAAATTCTTGATGAACTAAACGAAGACGTCAAAGATGCTCTTGTGTCAAAAATGGCACCAGAGACCTTAGCAGAAGCAACCGAAGGCATGGAAACCGATGACGTCGCGTACGTACTTCGAAGCCTACCCGACGATGTTTCTCGCGAAGTCCTTTCTCAAATGGACTCCGTCGATCGTGCATTAGTTGAAACTGCCCTGTCGTACCCTGAAGATTCAGCGGGTGCGATCATGAATACCGACGTAATCACGATTCGTGGTGATGTCGATGTCGACGTTGTATTGCGCTACATGCGTATGCGTGGCGAACTGCCTGATGCAACTGACGCTCTGTATGTTATTGATGAAGAAGAACGTCTTATCGGTAACCTATCACTTACCACGCTAGTAACGACTCAACCTGATGTCCCTGTTTCAGAAGTGATGGATGATGCCGACGAAGCGATCGCGGTAGAAACCAGTGCATCAGATATCGCGAGCCTGTTTGAACGTCGTAACTGGGTTTCTGCGCCTGTCATCGATAGTAACCAGCACCTTGTTGGTCGTATCACCATCGATGACGTGGTTGATGTTATCCGTGAAGATGCCGAGCACTCAATGATGAGTATGGCGGGTATGGACGATGACGAAGATACCTTCGCACCAGTCGTAAAATCCGCTCGTCGTCGTAGTGTGTGGCTTGGTGCTAACGTACTCGCGGCACTGGCGGCAGCATCTGTATCAAACATGTTTGAAGCAACGCTCGACCAAATGGCAGCGATTGCGGTTCTAATGACGATTGTACCTTCAATGGGTGGTGTTGCCGGTAACCAAACCGTTGCTCTGGTGATTCGTGGTTTGGCACTCGGTCATATCGGTGACAGTAACAAACGCGAACTACTACTCAAAGAGGCGGCCATCGGCTTCCTAAACGGCGTTCTATGGGCCGTTATCATTGGTGGTATTGTGGTTGCTTGGAAAGGTAACTGGATACTGGGAGGCATCATCTCAGCAGCGATGATGACCAACTTGATTGTCGCCGGTATCGCTGGTGTAACCATCCCTGTGATGCTGAAGAAGATGAATATCGACCCAGCCCTTGCTGGCGGTATGGCACTGACCACAGTAACCGATGTTATTGGCCTATCGGTGTTCTTAGGCTTAGCCACCATACTTATCTAGCTTGATTACCGACTCGGTAAATACAAAAAGGGAGCCATTGGCTCCCTTTTTAATGCATCAGATTTAAGCTTCAGGCCTAAATCTCATGTTTAAACTGAAGCAAATTAGGCAAAATTACTCACCCGCGACTTTCATCGACTCAAGCAGGATAGAACCCGTTTGAATTTGCGAACGTGTTTCTACGTCGTTACCTACAGCAACAATCTGAGTAAACATGTCTTTTAGGTTACCGGCGATTGTTACTTCTGAGACTGGGTATTGGATCTCCCCGTTCTCAACCCAGAAACCCGCAGCGCCACGAGAGTAATCACCCGTTACGGTATTAACGCCTTGGCCCATCACTTCAGTCACTAGGAAGCCAGTCCCTAACTCTTTTAGCATCTGCTCAAAGTTTTGGCCGGTAGATTTAACGAACCAGTTATGAATACCACCCGCATGGCCTGTTGGTGTCATGTCCATTTTACGTGCTGCGTAACTCGTCAGTAGATAAGTCGCCAGAACACCATCAGTGATGATTTCGCAATCTTGAGTGAACACACCTTCGCTATCAAATGGGCTTGAAGCCAAACCACGCAAGATATGTGGTCGCTCAAAAATGTTAAACCAGTCAGGTAGGATTTTCTGACCGAGATGATCCAATAGGAATGACGACTTGCGGTAAAGGTTACCGCCACTGATCGCCATAACAAGGTGACCAATCAAGCCAGTTGCCACATCATTAGCGAACATAATTGGGTACTGGCCTGTTGGTAGCTTTTTCGCATCCAAACGGCTAATGGTCTTTTCTGCAGCTTCTTGACCTACACGCTCAGGCGTCCACAGCTCGTCACGGTGACGTGCAACGGTGTAGCTGTAGTCACGCTCCATCTCACCGTTAGCGCCTTGTCCAATTACACAGCAGCTCGTGCTATGACGACTAGAAGCATAGCTTGCTAGTAAGCCATGGCTGTTACCATAAACCTTAACGCCATAGTGGCTGTCGTAGCTTGCGCCATCACTCTGTTTGATCTTATCGCTATAAGCTAACGCTTGCTTCTCAGCAGCAATCGCAATCTCAGCGGCATAGTCAGGGTTTGGTTCATCAGGGTGAAAAAGATCCAAATCTGGAATTTCTTTTACCATGTATTCTTTTGCCGCAGGACCGGCAAATGGGTCTTCAGAAGTGTACTGAGCGATATCAAGTGCGGCCGCGACGGTTTGAGCAATCGCCTTTTCACTCAGATCAGATGTAGATGCGCTGCCTTTTTTCTGGCCGCGATAAACAGTAATACCTAGCGCACCATCACTATTAAATTCAACGTTTTCCACTTCACACATACGTGTTGAAACACTTAAACCCGTTGACTTAGTAATAGCGACCTCAGCTGCGTCTGCACTCACTGATGCCATATCCAACGCTTTAGCTACTGCGGCTTCTAGCTCAACTCTTTGCTGGGCGACTTGCTGTTTTACATCCATATCTATTCTAATTTTTTAGGTCAATATTACGTAGGATAACAAGAATTTCGCTTTCTCCCCAAGATTCTTGCTAAAATAGGCAATATATTCGTTTGAGATAGTGACATAGGCAGAAAAGATGGCTCGCAAAAACCAAAAAGCCCCATGGGAACCAGAAGAAGAAATCATCTGGGTAAGTAAGACAGAAATGAAAACCGACATGGAAGCGCTACAAAAACTGGGGGAAGAACTTGTTTCCCTGAAGCCTTCTGTATTAGACAAGTTTCCTCTGTCTGAAGATTTGGCACAAGCGATTAAAGATGCACAACGCTTTAAAAATGAAGCGAAGCGCCGTCAACTTCAATACATTGGTAAAGTAATGCGCAATGTTGATCCTGAGCCAATTCAAGCGGCTTTGGATAAAGTACGTAACAAGCACTCGCAAGCAACCGCTGAACTGCACAAGCTTGAGCAACTGCGTGATCGCGTTGTTGCTGAAGGCGATGCTGCCATTTCAGAAGTAATGGAAATGTACCCTGAAGCAGACCGTCAGCGTCTTCGTCAGCTAGCTCGCCAAGCTAACAAAGAGAAATCAGCGAACAAGCCTGCAAAGTCTTCTCGTGAGATCTTCCAAATCTTAAAAGAGCTAAAGCTAGAAGACTAATCTTTGTCGCTTTATTCTGTAAGACAATAAAAGACCTAGCGCATGCTAGGTCTTTTTGTTTTTGACGCACTCGATATCAAGAAGCACTCAATATCAATAAATACTCACAGGAGTGATGAGTCGTCACTCACCCGCTTTAACAAATGAGCTTAATTCTGTCTGTGGATGATCCGCCGTCAGTGCCTCTATCGAGTCTTCAACCAACACCTTACCTAGCGCCACAAACACAAACTTATTCGCGATACTGCGTGCGTCACCTAAATGGTGAGTCACCATCAAGACCGTAATATTTCGCTCTGCCGCTAATCGCTTCACTAAGCTAAGCATCTCTTCACGCAGCAAAGGGTCAAGCGCAGAGAAAGGTTCATCAAGCAGCCAAATATCATGAGGTTGGACAAAACAACGCGCTAACGCGACACGCTGGCGTTGACCACCGGATAAGTGCTCAGGCAATCTATCCAAATACTCTGCAACACCTACTTGTGCGGCTGCTTGCTCAACTTTGAGCTTTTGGGTTGCCGTAAGCTTTAATCCCGGGTGCAGACCTAAACCAATATTTTCACTCACCGTGAGATGGGCAAACAGGTTGTGCTCTTGAAACAACATCGCCAACGGACGCTGATGTGCTTCTTTACCAATAAGCGACTGCCCAGCCACTGATATCTCACCCGATGTAGGCTCGATGAAACCAGCAACTAGCGCCAACAGTGTAGATTTACCCGCACCACTCGGCCCCATAAGCGCAACAATATCGCCCTGCTCAGCTTGAAAATCAAAGCTAAACAACTCTCTGTGATAATGGTAATCCACATCTTTCATCACTAACATCATCGGTTCCTTAATTCTTTAGCATCGAGCTTAGATCTTCGAGTAAATAAGAATTCTATTAAGCTAAAACTGCCGACACTCAGTAACAGTAAGCTCACAGAAACTACCGCCGCCGCTTCCATTTGATAACTGCCTAACAATTGGAATAGGTACAAAGGCAGAGTTCTAAAATCTTGGCTACCAAACAAAGCAATCGCGCTTAAGTCACCCATCGCCAACATAAAGCTAATCGAGAAGGCTTGCGCCATCGGCTTACGCAATGCTCGCCACTCCACTAACCTAAAACGCGTGAAACCTGTCATACCCAAGCTTGCACACACATACTGGTACTGCTGAGACAAATGCAGCATAGGTTGAGCTAGGGTTTTAATTACGTAAGGCAGCGCCATTAAGCTGTTGACGGCAATCACGATAAAGAAAGCTAAACTGAATACATCGGTGAATGAACGCAGTAATAAGAAGATACCCGTACTGATCACCAGCCCCGGAGTCACCAAGATAATAGTGCCAATCAGCTCGATTTTATCGGCTCGAAAATTCTTGTTCTGTAAACGCCATGCTCGGCTAGTCAGTAGTATGGCGATACCAATACCAACTGCGATAACACTTGCTAATGACGCGACTTTAACCGAGGTCATTAACGCCGCCCAAAACGGCTCGCTGCTGAGTACGGTTAATGCCTGCGAGTTAATTCCACTGACGATAACCATAGCTAATGGCGGCAATACCAGCATTGAGACTATGATGATCCAAAAGCTATCCCAAGCTTTTGACCACCAGCTGTCCTTAACCAAATATTTCTCTTCCGACAGCTGACTGGCCGTCACTGAAATAGGCTTCGATAGGCGTTGAATGCTCACCGCTAGCACACCACACAGCAGCATTTGCCATATCGCGAGCAAGGCACCAGCTTGAAGGTCAAAGTCGAATTTAATCGCCTGATAAATAGCGAGCTCGATAGTGGTTGATTTAGGTCCACCGCCTAGCGCCATCACGGTAGCAAAGCTGGTAAAACACAACATGAAGACTAAGCCACACACATGTGGTAATTGCTGTCTTAAGCGAGGCCATTCAACCCATCTGAATTTGTTCCAATGACTCATACCCAAGTGAGCACAAAGCTTGTGTTGCTCGGCAGGCACGGTATCTAACGCTTGCAGAAGTAAGCGACTGGCATAAGGCAAGTTGAAGAAAACGTGCGCCAGCAAAATACCATTCAATCCGTATATGGAAAATGGCAATTCAATATCGAAGTTCGCCAAAAACTTAGCTAACCAACCACTATTGCCATAGATCGCAAGTAAGCCAAATACACCCACTAACACTGGCAGGACTAAGGTCGACGCGAACAGCCTTAACAACAAAGCGCGTCCAAAAAATTGTCTACGACACAGCGCATGAGCAATAGGTATAGCAAAGCCAACACTCAGCACCGTTGAGAGTGTCGCCTGATAAAAACTGAATTTCGTTACATGCCAATAGTAGGGATCGGACCATACTTGGCTGATATCAAGAGAAGGGGCATTGCTAAGCAATGCCCCAACTGCTGAAACCACGAAGGCGGTAATGAGTATCGCTACCCAAATCCCAACCTTAGGTGTTTTCTTTATCATAGATTGATTTTTTACCGTAAATGGTTCGCTCAGTTAACATCGAACAAACCTTTAAATACAGAAAGTTAGAAAGCTAATTTTTTAAAAGCAAATTAAAAAGTAAGTGCACTCTGCCATTCACGAATCCATGGCTTACGCTTAGCTGCAATTTCTTCGGGCGTAAAGCTTAGCGCTTTCTGAGGAACCGTAAGTTGCTCGAACCCTTTTGGAAGCTCAATATCGGTCACTGGGTACATCCAGTTGCCTGTTGGCATCGCCGATTGGAATTCATCACTTAGGATAAACGCCATAAACTCATCAGCAAGCTTTTCGTTCTTGCTGCCTTTAACCTTAGCGGCCACTTCCACTTGAGTGTAATGCCCTTCTTCGAAGCTTGCTGCTGCATACTTAGAATCGCTTTCAGCAATAATGTGGTAAGCCGGAGACGTTGTATAAGACAACACTAAATCCGACTCGCCTTCTAGGAACATAGAGTAAGCTTCAGACCAGCCTTTGGTTACAGTCACTGTTTTCTGAGCAAGCTTCTTCCATGCTGCTGTCGCTTCATCACCGTATACTGATTTCATCCAAAGCATCATGCCTTGGCCTGGTGTTGATGTACGTGGATCTTGGTAGATGACCTTAAGATCATCACGCTGCTCAACCAGTTCTTTCAAGCTCTTCGGCGGGTTTTCCAGTTTCTCTTTATTGTAAACAAAAGCAAAGTAGCCAAAGTCATAGGGTACAAAAGTGCTGTCGTTCCAACCATTAGGAAGCGTTACCGATGACGTATCAACATTATGCTCAGCCAATAAGCCCGTCGCTTTCGCTTCAGCCATCAGGTTGTTGTCGAGACCTAGCAAGATATCGGCTTTGCTGTTGCCGCCTTCAAGACGTAAACGGTTCAGAATAGACACGCCATCTTCTAGAGCGACAAAATTCACATCACAACCACACTTCTCTTCGAATGCTTTTTCAACGGCAGGACGAGGGCCCCAATCCGCAGCAAAAGAGTCATAGGTGTATATAGTCAAAGTGTTGTCTGCAGCAAAGGCAGAAAAAGAAATAGCTGTAGTAACAGCAAGGGTAGTTAATGTGAATTTCACTGGACGCTCTCCATGGTCTGAGCGGCACAGGTTTGAGGGAGGAGAACGGTAGAGGTTGTTCCTAACTCAATTCCTACGCCAGCATTATCTGGTTCAGGTTTACGGGTCCCAAGCACCTGCTTGATCTCAGCTCGCATTCATTATTTGAATGGTTCGCTCCCCGATGAGTGTTCAGAATTGTAATTTGATTTTTAACAATAAGCTATCAAGTTTGGATCAATTACGTTGATCGTAACCCCAACGTGGCACTAAACCTTGTTCGATACCAAGGTGATCTAGAATACGCGCCACCATAAAGTCGACCAGATCTTCAATTGACTTGGGTTGATGATAAAAACCCGGAGCTGCAGGCATGATCGTTACGCCCATGGTCGAAAGTTTGTGCATGTTCTCGAGATGAAGCGTCGAAAATGGCGTCTCGCGAACCACCAACAACAATTGGCCTCGCTCTTTCATGACTACGTCTGCTGCTCGCTCAATCAGGTTATCTGATAGACCATGAGCAATCGAAGCCAAGCTTCCCGCTGAACATGGACAAACGACCATCTGTTTAGGTGCTGCTGAACCAGAGGCAACCGGCGAGAACCAATCATCTTTGCCACACACCACCAGCTTTTCAGGGTCGCAGCCAAGATGTTTAACCAAAGCTTGTTTCGCCGCATCTGGCCCAGCAGGTAACTTAAGTTCATGCTCGGTCGCCAATACCACTCGCGCTGCCGATGAAATCAGCAAGTAGACCTGATAATCGGCTGCCAAAAGGCATTCAAGTAAACGCAGGCCATAAGGCGCACCGGATGCGCCAGTGAAAGCAAGGGTTATCGCTTTATCGTGTTTTGTCATGTTCTCAATTACTTCAAATTATAAGGTCGTGGATGCCGTTAGCCTTTGAGTGCCAATCCATCCAACAGTTTTTGATGAATGCCACCAAAGCCACCATTACTCATTACCAAAATTTGGTCGCCAGCTTGTGCCTCTGAGACAATTTTAGCAACGAATGCATCCATGTCATCACTCACGTGTGCCGGTTGGTGACAAGCGTCTGCAACATCTTGAACTGACCAATCAATGTTATCCGGTTGGAATAAGTAGGTAGAATCCGCTTGTTTAAGCGAATCAGCCAAGGTTTCTTTATGCACACCACGTTTCATGGTGGCGGAACGAGGCTCTAAAACGGCAATGATTTTTTTCGAGTCGACCTTATTACGTAAGCCGCCGAGCGTAAGTTCAATCGCCGTTGGGTGATGAGCAAAATCATCATAAACAGACACACCTGCCACCTCGCCTTTAAACTCCAAACGGCGCTTAGTATTAATAAAGGTAGCTAGTGATTCACAAGCAAGGTCAGGTGTCACGCCCACATGACGTGCAGCTGCAATCGCCATCAAAGCATTATTTACGTTGTGGTCGCCCACTAAATCCCAATTTACGGTTCCAACACATTCATTTTGGAAGTAAACCTCAAATTGAGAGCCATCTTTGACCAGTTTCTTGGCATCCCAGTCGCCTTGCTCGCCACTCGATTCAGTTTCACTCCAGCAACCGCGAGCTAGAACATCTTCAATAGCGCTGTCTTGCTTAGGTGAGAAAATGCGACCATTGCTTGGCACAGTACGCACCAAATGATGAAATTGTCGCTTAATCGCTTCAAGATCGTCAAAGATGTCCGCATGATCGAACTCTAGGTTATTCATCACTAAGGTTCTTGGGTGGTAATGAACGAACTTAGATCGTTTATCGAAAAAAGCACTGTCGTATTCGTCGGCTTCTACCACGAAGAACATGCTTTCACCAAGGCGAGCAGAGATACCAAAGTTACCCAACACTCCGCCAACTAAGAAGCCCGGTGCATAGCCACAGTCTTCCAAGATCCAAGCCAACATACTGGAAGTTGTGGTTTTACCGTGAGTACCGGACACCGCAAGAACCCAGCGGTCATGCAATAAGAACTCTTGCAGCCATTGTGGACCAGAGGTGTATCTAAGGTTGTTATCCAAGACATACTCAACACATGGGTTACCACGGCTCATCGCATTACCGATAACCACCAGGTCAGGCCTAGGCTCTAGTTGGCTTGGGTCGAACCCTTCAATAATTTCAATCCCTTGCGACTCTAACAAGGTGCTCATTGGTGGGTAAACATTCGCGTCACTACCCGTAACCTTGTGACCTAATTGACGAGCCAATACCGCAGCACCACCCATGAAGGTGCCACAAATTCCTAAGATATGAATATGCATAAATTGCTTCCAAAACGCTTGGCTAAATTAACAGTGGCTAAATTAACAGTGCCTAATTAAAACGGCTTGTACTCATTATCATTAAATGACGCTTAAAAGCGAGCAGCAATGCAAAACAAATTGAGTCGACATAGTAAGTGAGATCTGTGTCGCTTAGTTCATTACCATTAAAAAGATCTAACCTTTAGAATTTAGGTAAGCGTCTAGATGAATAAAGCCCACTTAAGAGGCAAATTCTATGGTGCTCAAATCCCCCCTAATATTCAGAGAAGTTTAAGGAAATAACATGTCTGAGATGCGCACCCTTGGTGAGTTCATTGTTGAGAAACAGAGTGACTTTCCCCATGCAAGTGGTGATCTATCATCCCTTTTGTCATCAATTCGTCTTGCTGCAAAAATTGTTAACCGTGAAATCAACAAAGCAGGTCTTGTCGACATTACTGGCGCTGTTGGTACAGACAACGTTCAAGGTGAAGAGCAGCAGAAGCTAGACCTTTATGCGAACGACAAATTTAAAGCGGCTCTAGAAGCTCGTGACCAAGTTTGTGGTGTTGCAAGTGAAGAAGAAGACGAAGCGGTTGCCTTCAATAAAGAGCTCAACAAAAACGCAAAATACGTCGTGTTGATGGACCCACTTGATGGTTCATCAAATATCGATGTAAATGTATCGGTTGGTACGATTTTCTCTATCTACCGCCGTGTCTCTCCAATCGGAACACCACCGACTCAAGAAGACTTCCTGCAACCAGGTCACAAACAGGTAGCTGCCGGCTACGTAATTTACGGTTCTTCAACCATGCTGGTTTACACAACTGGTGCTGGCGTAAATGGTTTCACCTACGATCCATCTCTGGGTACTTTCTGTCTATCTCATGAAAACATGATGATTCCAGACGAAGGCAAGATCTACTCGATCAACGAAGGTAACTACATCCGCTTCCCAACCGGTGTTAAGAAGTACATCAAATACTGTCAGGAAAGCGAGCCAAGCGATAACCGCCCTTACACGTCACGTTACATTGGTTCTCTTGTGTCTGATTTCCACCGTAACTTGCTAAAAGGCGGCATCTACTTATACCCAAGTACAGAGAGCCACCCTCAAGGTAAATTGCGTTTGCTTTATGAATGCAACCCTATTGCTTTCCTTATGGAGCAAGCTGGCGGTATTGCATCAGACGGTGCACAGCGTATCATGGATATCAAACCAACTGAGCTACACCAACGTGTGCCTTTCTTCGTTGGTTCAACAAAAATGGTACGTAAAGTAGAAGAGTTTCTTGAGCTGAACCCTGAGTAACCCTCTCATTTCATTCTCAAACTAACGCTATTAAAAAGCCAGCACCTCATGAACTGACCCCCAATA
>NZ_JBFRNC010000074.1:0-38938 GCF_041470825.1 Vibrio sp. 10N.261.55.A10
AATCCGCGATGAACCTTTTTATTTACTTAGCGTTTTATGTAGCTAAGCTTAGACTTTCTTGAAGATGATAGAGGTGTTGATTCCACCAAAAGCAAAGTTGTTGCTCATCAAGTATTCAACATCCAATTCGCGACCTGAGCCCGTGATGTAATCGAGCTTGCCGCACTGTTCATCGACATTCTTAAGGTTTAGGGTTGGGCTGAACCAACCGCTATGCATCATCTCTAGGCTGAGCCACGCTTCAATTGCACCACATGCACCAAGCGTATGGCCAAAGTAACTCTTAAGAGAGCTGATTGGTACTTCACCAAAGATATTCGCTGTCGCGTTACTCTCTGCAATATCACCTTTTTCAGTCGCAGTACCGTGCGCAGAAACATAGCCAATCTTCTCAGCTGGAAGTTGTGCGTCTCTCAATGCTTTCTCCATACAGATTTGCATGGTTTCCATCTGAGGTTGAGTCACATGAGCCGCATCACAGTTGCTCGCAAAACCTATGATTTCTGCGTAGATCTTTGCGCCACGAGCAACAGCATGTTCGTACTCTTCAAGGATCAGGGTTCCAGCGCCTTCGCCGATAACCAAGCCATCACGCTCGCTGTCGTATGGGCTAGGGGATTTCTTGGGTGTGTCGTTTTTTAAACTGGTAGCGAAAAGGGTATCGAAAACGGCAGACTCAGTTGGGCATAACTCTTCACCACCACCGGCAACCATTACGGTTTGGTAACCATGCTTGATCGCTTCATAGGCGTAACCAATGGCTTGGCTTCCTGAAGTACAGGCGCTGCTGGTGGGAATCACGCGGCCACGCAGACCAAAGAACAGACCTACGTTTACCGCGGCTGTGTGTGGCATCATTTGAACGTAAGTGGTTGCTGTGATTGCTCGTGTCGACTTCTCGTTCAGCATTACTCCGAAAGCACCAACCGCATCGGTACTGCCAGTTGAAGAGCCGTAAGCGATACCAGTTTCGCCATTGGTCAATACATCGTGACCAATTAAGCCGGCTTGCTCCAATGCATTCTCAGTCGCAACGGTAGCTAGGCGTGATACACGGCCCATGCCACGCACTTGCTTACGCTTGTAGTGTTTAGGCAGTTGGAAGTCATCAATAGGCGCGGCAAGTTTTGTGTTGAGACCATCATATTGCTCGAAGCTTGGCATATATTGAGTCGCATTTTCACAGGCCTTTAGCTTAGGCTCTATCTGTTGCCAGTCGTTACCAAAAGCAGTAACACCAGACATTCCAGTTACAACAACGCGGCGGGTCATACTAAGCCTCCATTTACTGAAATCACTTGGCGAGTTACGTAGCCTGCAATATCAGACATTAGGTAGCTGACTAGGCCGGCTACTTCTTCCGGCTCACCCATACGGCGCAGTGGTACTTGAGGAAGTGCATGATCTTTCACGTGCTCGTCAACCATACCTGTGTCAATTAAGCCAGGAGCGACACAGTTTACCGTGATCTTGCGTTTTGCGAGTTCTAGAGCAAGAGACTTAGTTGCGCCAATCACCCCCGCTTTTGCTGCAGCATAGTTAGTTTGACCACGGTTACCCATAATGCCGGATACCGACGCTAGAGTGACGATACGGCCACCTTTACGCTTTTGAACCATAGGCATTACACAAGGGTGAAGTACGTTGTAGAAGCTATCTAGGTTGGTATGGATCACACCATCCCACTCTTCTTCCGTCATCGCGGGGAATGCAGTGTCACGAGTAATGCCCGCGTTGTTCACTACACCATAGTAAGCACCATGTTCAGCGATATCAGACTCAAGCTTTTCGCGACACTCGCTTCGTTTGCTGATATCAAATTGAATAAGACGTCCAGCGCCACCCAGTTCGGTGATCGACTTTAGCGTCTCTTCAGCACCTTGCTTGTCACCCATGTAATGAACGGCGATTTCAAACCCGTCTTTCGCGAGTTGAATAGCGATCGCTTTACCAATACCTTTACTGGCACCAGTGACTAAAACCTGACGGCTCATGATGGGCTCCTAGTTTTCATTTCTTGTAATTTTTGTTCGGTCGGCACGTAGACGTTGAGTTGGCATTGAGCCACTAACTCACCTCGGTCTTCGACTCTTGCGGTAAACACAGCCATACCGCTGTCTTCCATCATCTGTTCGGCGTAGATATCAAGGGTCTGACCTTGAGTAAACTCATCACACAGTGATTTATAGCGACGAGAGCCGAGTAAGAATCCGATTGGGGGCGTGGTGCCGTTTTTAAGTGCGTGATATCCAGACCATGCCGCTACAGACTGCGCCATAAACTCGATTCCAACATATGCTGGTACCGTTTGAGATTCGGCGTCAAAGAACAGATTATGGTCACCAATATCGACCTGACAGTGGATCGACAACGCCTCTACGCTGATAGCACGATCGATTAATATCATCGGATCATCGTGAGGGAGAAGTTGGTCTACAGAAGGGATATCAGTCATTTACTACACCAAAAATCAGGCTAATGTTGTTGCCACCAAAAGCAAACGAGTTGCTTAAGATGTTCTTTGCTTTAAGTTTCTGTGAACAGTTTACCAAATCAATCTCAATATCTTCAGCTTTATCCTGACATTTTTGTAAGGGAAGCGGTAAGTCATATTTTAAAATATGCCACGCAATTGCAGCCTCAATCGCACTTGCTGCGCCTAGAGTATGCCCGGTCAGCGGTTTGGTAGAACTGACGGGAACCTTGTTTGCAAAAATACGATGAATGGCTTTACTTTCCATCGAGTCATTGAGTGGCGTTGCTGTACCATGTGCATTGATATAACCAATGTCTTCTGCGTTTAACTGTGCAGAATGTAACGCTTTTTTCATTGCTTGTTCAGCACCATTGCCTTCAGGGTGAGGCGCTGAAATGTGGTGTGCATCAGAGCTGTCCCCACAGCCCAATAAGGCAATGTTTGACGTGTCTTGTGCTGCATTAACACCGGCTAACTTTGTTTTGCTGAGCAACATAAATGCCGCTGCTTCTCCTATGTTGATACCTTCTCGGGTTGCACTAAATGGCTTACAATGTGTTGTTGAGAGTGCTTCAAGACCGTGGAAACCATTGAGTGTCAGCTTACACAATGTATCCACACCACCCACTAACACGGCATCAGCCATACCTGAATCTAATAAGCGCTGGGCGGTCAGAAATACGCGGCCACTGGATGAGCAAGCCGTAGATATGACGTAGTTTGGCCCCGTTAATGCGCAATACTGGCTAACGAACTCTGAGGTATCACCAAGCTCTTGTTTTGAGTAATGGTAATCTGCTGGAAACTCGCCGTTTGCCAATTTTTGTTTGAAGACTGCTTCACCATCGGAGATCCCAGATGTGCTGGTGCCAATAACAACAGCAATTCTATCTGCGCCAAACTGAGATTTGGCTTGCTCGATAGAATCTTCAATTTGGTGAAGAGCCGACAGCGCCAGTTGATTGTTGCGAGTGGCGTATTGCGTAAGATCTGAAGGAATCGGTGGTAGTTCACCCGCGATCTGACCAACGACAGTGTGTTTACCATCGTTCAGCATATCGTGCACTTCGACCATATTTGATTCACGCTCGTCTTTTAGACAGCCATGAATATCGGCAATCTCTGAGCCTAGCGCTGAGTGGAAACCACAGTCTTGGATGTAAATAGGCATAGTGTTCAACTCTTACTTGGATTGTCGACAATCGTTGAGTTCAACGTTTGTATGGTGATGTTGTAGCCCAGGGTCAAATGTTTGAAAACAATGTCGCCTGCCGTTTTGTGTGTACCAGGATCTGTTTGGTAATCAATTTGAATGATTGCCTGTTGGTTTTCATCAAATACGGTTCTTGTTTTGTCGGTATCGACTAGGTGCCAACCTATGCTTTGTAAAGGCTGAGCCCATGCTTCAGCCGGCCATAAGGTAAGCATTAAATTAAATAGCACCTGTTCAGGTTGTGGCAAAGTTGCGCCAAGCCCAGACAAAACCTGCGTATCAATTACTTGATTCTGGTATTGCAGCGATAGAATGCGAGTACCCCAAGAGGAGAACCCCGCCAAAACCACTTTACCTGGTGTGACTTCGACTTGAACCGGAAGCTGCTGTGTATCATTTTCCCACGTAGCGCTAATCAACTGACTGGCTGTTAATGAGTATCCCAGTTCAGCTGGCAGTGGTAGTGCTAGATCGGTGTCTTGATCGATAGACACGCTCGCACCACTTGGCTGCTGAGAAACCATCGAGCAGGCACTCATTAGAATGCCCACTAGTATGGCGAAGGTTACCTTTAATGTCTGGATCATCTAAAAGCCTCTCGAGTAATTGGTCCTTCTACGTTTTTACTACTGTTGATCGCGAGTGGAGAAAGCAGCCAAGCGACAAAGATCCCTGTCAGAACCGTCACCCCGAAGCTATGAATAGCATGAGTCTGGCTCAGCGACAGTAAGCCGAATGAAAGTAGTGTTGTGAGACCTGACAAGGTGATCGCTAATAAGGTGCTCAGCGATTTCTTTTGCTCAGCAAAGAATAGGGTGTAGTCTATGCCAATCCCTAAAATCAGAATCAAACCAAGCAGGTTAAATAGGTTCAGTGTCGAGCCTAAAATGCCCGTGACCGCCAAACCTGCTACGCCTGCAATCAATGAAGGCAACAGCATTAACAGGCTTTGCTTCACACCATAGCGCCAGCCTAACAGCATGCCAATAGCTGCCAATGCTATCAATAACAGCTCGGTAATCTTGACGCGGTACTCAGCAAAAAGAGAGGAGATTTCATCCGCTTTATTGAGGTGTTTCACACCTTGCTTCTGAGCAAAATCTGACTCCAACCACTGTGAGAACAGCTCAGCATCAGTGACGTCTTTTATCAAAATGACCGACGCTGCTTGCCCGTCGATAGGTTTTAACCAAAGTGGTCGAACAGGCTCTGAGACTGGAGACTCCAAAAATCCAGATACCGTGATTGGTTCGAATTTTGGTAGTTCTGGAAACGTAGACCAACCGAGAGAGCTTTGTAATATATGGCTTTGTTGACTATAGAGTTGTTCAACCAACTGATAGTTATCATGCTGTTCTTGTTTACTTAACAAGTGTTGATTGATGCTGCGATACCCGGAGATACCTTGGCTATTGACCAGCGAATCTAAGCTTGTGGTGATTTCTGTCAATTTTTTGAGTAGCTTTTGGTCGCTCTGAGCTGTGACCAAAAGCATATTTTGACCACTGCCTAACCCTGATATCTCAGTAATGGCTTGCTCTTGTTGTTTGAGTTGTTCGGGCATAGCCTGAAGCTGGCGAATATCGTCGTCGTAACGAATTTGACTGAGTGACATCAAGCTAACGACAGTCACTGTTAACGGTAAGCCAATTCTAAATTTTTGGTTGCTCCAAAGGCTTAACCAAGTATGCCAAAGTTTCGACAGGGGAAGAGGGCGCTCTTGGCCTGGTTTTACCGCTAAAACGGGGTACCAGCACACCACACTGGCGTAAGCTGCGATCAGTCCAATCGACGAAAACAGAGCCAGTTGCTGCAAGCCTGGGAATGGCGCAACCAGTAGCCCTAAGTATCCGATTAAGCTGGTGATTAAACCTAGAGTGATGGCAATGAAAATATGCTTTAGGCCTTTATCGCTCTGCCAGTGGCTTCCTGCGGCCAAACGGTCAGTGAGATAGTGAAAAGAGTAATCGATGGATACGCCAATCAAGCTAGCGCCAAACACCAAGCTGAATAGATGCACCTTACCAAAGATAGCGACAGTGCTTGCCAGTGCAACCAATAATCCTGTACTGATTGAGAGTAAAGATAAGGCAAGTGGTAGCGCACTACGAAATGTCAGCCACACCAATAAAATAACGCCTGCCAATGAGCCCAAACCAATGGTACTGATTTCTGATTTCGCGCTTTCGGTACCGTAATTGGCGTAGAACACCACACCAGTATGCTGCACCTTGACGCCAAATTGTTTTTCGACCTCGCGCTCAATTGAATCAAGATCTGGAAGTTGTTCTTGAATCGCCAAGCTATAAGGTGAGTCCGCCAGAGTAGCCGTGACTAAAATATGAGTTTGCTCATTCGACTGGGCCGTGAGATAGCCCTCTTTCAGAACAAAGTTACTTGATTGGACGCCAATAGCACTGATGTAGTCGCGAAATAACAAGAATGGGTCGAGAGATAACTCTGCTGCAGTGACGCCTGAGAATGGATTGTACAGAGACTGAATGACATATTGAGCTCGCGAATCAGGCGAGTGTGTCAGCGTCTCTTTTTGTTGTTGGGTCAGCAGTTGAGATCGGTGACGAAAATAGAAATCGCTCCACTGGCTTTGAGAGCTGGCGTTGATTTTACCTTGAACTTGCTTAAACAGAGTTGGCTGACTTGAAAAAGTTCTTTGGTTGAGAGCTTTTTCAAAAGCGTCGGTCGCAACCATGGTTTGTTCGATATCGGGAGCGCTTATGATAAATACCACTTGCTCGCTCATCGAGCTGGATATCTGCTGAAAGGCTTGCTCTACCATTGGGTCTTGCTGGTTTTCGGGCAGTAACTTTAGAATGTTGCTTTCAATCGGTACCGACGAAGAAAAAGCGAATTGTTTGGTCAACAACCCGCTAAACAGCATTACAACAACAAGCCAAACAAGGGCAAGACTAGAGTTGGAATTGTTTCGCTTCAGCATCTGATAATACTTCCGGTAGATGGCTTAACTGACTGAATTCGATCACTGTGCTATCTCCACGAATCTCTTTCAACTCAATACGTTCAATATCGCTGTTGCCTTGCAGCGTGATAGCCTCAAACACCGCATTCATCGGTGCATTTTTGGGCTTTAGAGTCAGTGTCCATGCTTGTACATTTTCATCAGAGCTGGTGTTAGTTGCGGGCTCAAAATTGAGTGCGAACTGTTCCTGAAGTTTTTGCGTGTCCCCATGAAACACTGACAAGAAGATATGGCTGAAATAAAACGCCATTGGATTTTCTTTGTCGGTGATGATTTTTGCGGGTTGATCGGCAAACCTTTGGCTCAGTTTGTTATCGGTGAGCACTAAGTTCACGGGAAACGGAGTGGTTTGTGTCCAGAGTAAGCCACTTGATTTGTCTAACAGAAATGTACCTTGTGACGTTAAAGGCTGGGCGAACATCTCCATATTGCGTGTTTGAGTGAACTCACCACGCACAATACTATTTTCGCTGAGCACCGTCTGCAGCTCTGAAATAGAATTGACAGCAGCAGAGTTTTCTTTGGCGCTTACAAGGCCGCTTGCCATCATCGCAGTAAGTCCAATTAGCGCGATATTGATGTATTTGCGACTGCGTTTAAACAGATTCATGGTTCACCTGCTGTGGGTTAGAGGTTTGTGTTTGATGTTCAGTTGCTAGAGGTAAGCAACCAAATTGGTGCCAGTGTTCGACTTTGTCAGTAAACACTTTGGGTGAGGCAAAGCACATCTCTTGTTCTTCGATGGTGACGGCAACCTGCATGGTGTGAGCACGTGTCATTCGAGCACCGGTTAGAGCATCATGAATTTCATAATCGACGCGCAGGCGATTTTCCCACTCGGTGAGTTTCGCCGTTACCTTAATCTTGTGATTAAACGGTATCGCCTTAATGTATTTCACGCGGGTATCGATGATAGGCCACATGTAGCCAGAATCCTTCATCTCATGGTAGTTGTACTCAATCTTATCCATCATGATGCGCCTAACTTCTTCAAAGAATCGGAAGTAGTTGCCGTGATAGATCACGCCCATTGGGTCGGCATCTTGGAATGAGGTGATAAGCGTCACCTCAGATTGTAATGGGTGAAGGATTTCAGACATAAATCGCTCTCAACAATATTGCGTAAAGGGTTGGCTACTTTATGAGTAAAGTGACCAGTGCTGACTTTGAATACGAGCAATGAAGTGGCGTAGATCGCCTTCAAGTGGTCGATCTTCTACGATAAATTCAAACTCCTTAAGCACTTCGTCGCGAATGTGCTTGAGGTTCTCACTCATGTGGTGCTCATCAAGCTCATTGTGGCGCTTACGAAGTTCGAGTGCTTGTGTCCCCGCCAGTAGTGACGCTGCTGCCACTTGTTCGGTTAGCTCTAGAACGCGTAAACAGTCACGAGCTGCGATGGTGCCCATACTCACTTTATCTTGGTTGTGACACTCAGTTGAGCGAGAGAATACGCTTGCTGGCATGGTGTGTTTCAATGCTTCTGCTGTCCAAGCTGAAACGCCAATCTGTACTGCTTTAAAGCCGTGGTTGATTGGCTTACGTTCGCCTTCAGCACCCGTTAGGTTGAATGGCAAACCGTTGTTGAACTTGTAGTCCATCAGCTGAGCCATTTGACGGTCAAGCAGATCAGCAAGGTTCGCAACTGCAGTTTTTAACGTATCCATCGCCATTGCAATGTGTCCACCGTAGAAGTGTCCACCGTGCAGTACGCGCTCATTATCACCATCGATAATTGGGTTGTCGTTGGCACTGTTTAGCTCGTTCTCGATCATTTGGCGTAGCCAAGGCAGAGAGTCTTGAACCACGCCGATAACATGTGGAGCACAGCGCAGAGAGTAACGATCTTGGAGGCGATCACTGTTACGTGGCGGGCGATCCGCTTGCAGATCATCACGCAGCCATGCAGCAACTTGTTGTTGACCAGGATGAGGTTTGACTGCAAACAGCGCTTCATCGAAATGGAAGTCATTGCCGTGCATACCGACTGATACCATAGCGGTGATCTTAGTTGATAGCTGAGCTAGATATTCCGCACGCTTGTAAGCGATACAAGCTAATGCCGTCATTACAGACGTACCATTCATCAACGCCAAGCCTTCTTTTGGCTTAAGTTTGATAGGGCTAATTCCTAACTCTTTGTAGACGTCACTGGTTGGGCGCACTTCACCTTTGTAGATTACATCACGCTCACCAATCAGTGCTGCGGCTAAGTAAGACAGAGGTGTTAAGTCGCCACTGGCACCCACCGATCCTTCTTGAGGAATGCGTGGTGAGATGTCTTGGTTGATTAGGGTAACGATCTGGTTGAGTAGATCGTGAGTCACACCAGAGACACCTTGTGATAACGAACACAGGCGCGTTGCTAATACTGCACGAGCTTGTTCGTGAGACAATATTTCACCTAAACCACAGCCGTGAAAACGTGTTAAATGCAGTGGTAGCTCGTCAACTAGGTTTGGCGGAATCGCAACCGTACATGAGTCACCGTAACCCGTCGTTACACCGTAAATCACACCTTCTTCTTTCAATAGGCGTTCTAAGAAAGCGACACCACGGTCGATCTTAGATGTGAATGCTTCACTTGTGTTCATCGAGGCTTTTGCGCCTTGTGAGATAGCGACAACATCCTCAATCGTGAGGCGCTCGGCACCAAAGGTGATGCTATTTGGATTCTTTTTCGTCATGGTGCTTGCTCAATGTCCAAAAATTAAAAAAGTTGTACCACTGAAGCGGTGCTTGCAGTGTGTAGTGCTGAAGTCGATTTGCGTATTTTTGCACGACTTGCTGTAAAGATTGTTCGCGAGTCTTTCTTGGTAGCTCGATCTTGTTGCTAAAATGCTCGAAATAGACATTAAAATGCGGCTTAGATTGTGAGTCGTCACGTAACCCAAACAGCAAAAATACGGGTGCTTTGAGAACCGAGGCTAACATAAATGGACCTTGAGGGAATGGAGCTTCCTTACCTAAGAACTCAGCCCATACTGAGCGGCTCTCTTTGCTGGTGGAAGTTCGATCGCCAACAATCACGATCCATTCGCCTTGCTCTAGTTTCTGTTGTAACAAGATAGCGGTATCAGGCCCCATCGATGTCACCTGAATCAGATTTAAATCAGACTGCGGGTTAACCGCTTTCATCACGGAATTAAAACGTTCGGCGTGTTCTGTAAAAACCAGGGCGTTGATTTTGATGTTCGAGTGTCTGCGACCTAAAGCTCGGCACAGCTCAATATTGCCAAGGTGAGATCCAAGGATTAGCACACCTTGCTTATTTGCCACCATGCTCTCGAACTGGTCTTGGCCATGAATAGTCAGGTTATCTGCCGAGAAATCACCTTTCCATGCCGCGAGCTTGTCGAGCATCGTATGGCCAAATGAAAGCAGATGGTTGTAACTGGTTAGTTCTCCGGGGAGCTCAATATTTTGCTGTTCCGCATAGGCTTTTAATTGGAATAGATATTGTTCGGAAGCGTTTCGCGCACGCTGGCCCGTCAAGTGGTAGTAACGCATCACACCACGCAGAATGAGGTTGAACACACCGCGACCTAACAAGGTATAAATGGCTAATAACAGCTTAATGCCTAATACTGTGCCGCGTTCTTGAGTGCGGGACCAGTGTGGTTGTTCAGAAGCTTGCGGCTCTGAATCAGTCGATAAATTTGGGTTATTATCAGCTGAATCGGATTTGAAATGGCGAGCAATCAGTTTTGGTGCTCTTGGCAGCATGCTGAAGAATAGACGTGTATGCATCCAACTGATTTTGACGTTATCCCACAACGCATCGAAATGAGAGATGCCGTTCTCAGGATAGATAACGCGCGTTTCAACGAAGTCTATGTCGCAACCTTCCCAATACAGGCGAACCAAAATCTCGATATCGAAGTCCATTCTCGAACCAACATCGTACTTATTCAACACAGTTTGAGTTTGGTTGATAGGATACGCTCTAAAGCCACACATGCTGTCTTTAATTGATAAAGAAAGGGTTTCTATCCATACCCAGATATGTGTCGCGTAGCGCCCATAGAGCCTTGCTTTGGGTACGCTGTCGTCGTAGATAGGCTGGCCTGATATCAGACGTTGTGGCTTAGCTTGTGAGGCCTCAATCAATGTTGGCAAGGCTTCCAGGTCGTGTTGCCCATCAGCATCTATCTGAATAGCGTGGCTAAAGCCTAGTTGCTGCGCTTTTTTGATTCCGGCTTTTACTGCGCCGCCTTTACCTTGGTTCTGTTCAAGCGTCACCAAGGTTACGTTTGAATTCTCTGCTAGGGGAGACAGAAACTGTTTTGTTGTGAGTTCACTGCCATCGTCAACGATGATGATCGGTAACTCAAAATGATGAAGTGACGACACCACAGCCGGCATGGTTGCGCCATGGTTAAAGCACGGGATAAGGAAGCAAGCCTTGTAGCTGCTTTCTTTTGTGTGGTGTTGAGAAGTAGCCTCGACGGGAGCGCTATTCACTTTTTTCTCCCAGCTTCATTTTGCCTGAAGAGTGGGTCTGTTCACCGTTGTTTGATGTGTAACTAAAGCTCAGCTTGTCTTTGTCAGCATCCCATTTGAGTGATAGCTGGATTGTAGCGTCAGGCAGGATAGGCTCTTGGAACTTAATGACTTCCATTCCTTTAAAGAAACCAGGAACGCCTAACTCTTGGACTGCGTAGTGAAGTGCCCAATCAATTTGCGTGACGCCAGGTAGAATAGGGAAGCTCTTGAAGTGCCCATTAAAGTCGGTGATATCTCCGCTAACATGAAGTGTCAGGGTCGATTCATTTTCTACCGTGTCTACAGCAATGATGTTTGGTTTTCTTTTATCCATAGGGCGTGCTTAGAATCCTTGGGCAAATATTGGTTCTTTGACAAAAATATAAAAAGATAATCTCAGTGTAAAATACGATCAGCGGTTTCTATGATTTTATTAGCTGTTCTATGTGAGATGTTAATCGCTTACCTTGGCTGTTGAGGGGGATCTCATCGACAACACGGTATTTTCTCGGGATTGCGATTGGCTCTAACCACTTTCTGAGTTCTGTACGCAGCATCAACCAGAATTTACCTTTGCTCATGGTCGATAGAGCGGCTTGGCCTTCATCTGATAATACCAAAACAGAGGCTAATATTAATCGCTCAGGCTCCTCAAATGGAATAACCACGCACTCACTTATCCAAGGCAGTTGCTCCAGTCGCTTTTCCACTTCAACCAGTGATACTCGCTTTTCTTCTATCTTGATCACTCGGTCCGTTCGGCCCTTCAATATGAATTGATTCTCCGAGACCATCTCGCACTCATCAGAGGTTTGATACCAGTTATTCTTATCGATGTACGGCGACAATAACTTAATGCAACTCTCACTGTTGAGACTAGCCTCAATACAGGCAAAAAGCTGCCAAGGCGTTTGAGCGCTCTCTTGCTGACGAAATGCGATGCCACCGGTTTCTGTGCTACCAAAGACTTCAATCGGTAAATGACCAAGCAGATCTCGTGACTGGTGAGCCGACTCGGTAGGCAATGGACCACCCGAAGAGAAGATTCCTGCAAGTTGTACCTTGTTGGTCTCATGCTTTAATCGTTTAAGTAGCGCTGGGCTGCTGATCAGTACACAGTTTTGATTTGCGTGAGATAAGATCTGTTCTGGGTATTCAAGGTTGTGTCGAGCAAATGGAACACCAGAGCATAGTGGCCATAAGATTCTAAACAGCAAACCATAGATATGTTGATGAGAAACTGTGCTTTGGATTTGGTTTCCCTTGAGTAACTCACCCCAGTTCTTGTGTAACTGAGCGGTCTCAATATCGAGGTGCTCTAACGTTTTATCTATCGCTTTTGGCGTGCCACTTGAACCTGAAGTGAACAGAGTTAATGGGACTGTTGCCAAATCAATGGTCGTAAGATTCTCGGTTAGAGGTTTTTGTGCTTCAGTGTTTGAATCCAATAAGGTTTGGATATTACGAACGTCATTCACCTCAACTTCGCCAATCGAGTTATCAACTAGCAGGCAATCAAACTGCTTACTTAACTCAGCAAGCGCACATGGCTGGTAGTTGCCCGGTAAGATGATGTGTTTGTTGGCTGCTGTACATGCCAAAAAGGCCACCGCAAATAGGTAGCTGTCTTGGGTACAAATCGCGATTCGTTGAAAAGGGGATAAAGACAAAAATTGTACGAGTTGAGATAAGTCGTCGTTAAATGTTTGCCACGTAATCTCGCTATTGTCGTCAAAGCAGACAATAGATTCAGGGGCTCTGTCCTGGCTAAGAAGCTCAGACAACGAGGTGTAAGATACGGTTTGGGTCATAACAATTTAACTCTGACGAATGCGCTGTCTTACTACCCACTCTCCTGCAAAGAGTAACCCTGCAAACAGATAGCTGAGTAAGCCATTGTATAGGGTCCATACTTCTAGCGGTTGGAAGCAGGTGTAAAGGGCAATAGAGCCATTGATAACAAAGAACAAGCACCACACTTTGGTGACTTTTCGTGTGTAATCAACGCCACTTTGCGGAAGTTCAGGCTCTTGAAGGCGAGCAAGACGTTCGATAATCGTTTGTGGTTGCCATAGGCTCGAAGCGAATACAACCAGCATACAAACATTAACGATAACGGGATAATAGGTTAGCCAGCCGTGTTGCTTAAAGGCTAAGCCTAAAGCCAGCAGAACAATACCGGCACTTCCACTGATCCAAGCTAGGTGTTTTAGCTCTTTGATTTTAGCCTGACCGCCGGTGAAAATGCGTACAGCAAAGATAGCGGCTAAGGCAATACCAACGGTTTGTAAGCCAAACTTGTTGAGTCCAAAGTAAACCGCTATTGGATAAGTGAAAAGTATAATTGCCGACAGTAAAGTCAGCAGAGGACGCATTAGGCGTCCTTCAATAGTTCAACCACAGATTCGACAACGTCATTAACGGTGCGCACTGCTTTGAACTCTTCAGGTTTTATCTTCTTACCTGTGACGTTCTGTAGGTGAACGACCAAATCAACGGCATCAATGCTGTCTAGGTCTAGATCAAGATAGAGATGAGCTTCAGGGGTGATATCTTCAGCGTCAAGCTCGAACAGCTCAATAAGCGCATCTTTAACCTGGTTGTATACTTCTTGTTGGTTAGCTTGTGTCATAAAGATCTGTCTAGTTATTCGTTTGAGAAGAGATGTAGTTCGCTAGATTTTCAACTGACGCAAAGTGCTGTCGAGTGTTTGAATCATCTGCATCGATAACAATGTTGTACTTTTTCTTGATAGCAAGGCCAAGCTCAAGGGCATCGATAGAGTCTAGTCCAAGTCCATCACCAAATAGTGGAGCTTCCGTTTCAATCTCATCAATGCTCATGTCTTCAAGGTTCAATGCGTCGATGATCAGTTGTTTCAGTTCGTTGTGTAATGTTTCCACTTTGGCCTACTTAATGCTTTATCTGAATGCTGCTTTAAGGGGGCGATTCTACATTATATGAGGTATTTTCGAAATGCCGATATCGCCTGTTATGTTATTGATACGCTAAATGTTTTCTTCGGAAGGGAAAATTGTTTGTGCAAGATGATGATTAAGGCGCCTTGCTGCCGAAGTTAAATTATTTGAGCCTTCAATAAATGGTTCGACTTCTATTTTACCTTTCACCGCGACATGAAAAAAGGGCTTCGACGCAGGAACTTGATACCATTTTTTCTCTTTCGTTAAGAATGTCGGAGAAACCGTAATATGAATCACGCGTAAATCGGTTTGTGTTCGAGTCGCGATTTGTGCCGCCCCACGCTGTAAGGATGGTTCAATTCCTGGCGTTGTGCGAGTTCCTTCGGGAAAAATCAGCATGACATTGCCACGTGAGAAGCGTTCTTCACAGCGCTCTAAAAGATCGTCAGGGGCTTGGTTCGGTATATAACCTGCCGCTTTGACAATCCTTTTCATAAAAGGGTTTTCCCAAATGGCCGCTTTGACGAGGCAATCACATTGAGGAAGTTGAGAGGCGATCAGCACATAGTCAATCAAACTTGGGTGGTTGGCGACGATAATGCAGTTACGGTCGTTACGCAGTAGTTCTGCACCATCAATTCGGTAATCGATTGCTCCGGTGAACTTCATGATCTGGCAAAACGCATTGAATGAGAAACGGATTAATCGCTGTGCTTTAAGCTCTCTTTTAATGGTATTGGGATTGGCTAGCGCGATAGTCGGTAAGATTAAGAAGCTCAATACTAAGCCACCCAAACCAAAGATGGTAAAGCAGAGGCCTGTCGCGAATACTCGCCAATACTGGTCTACTCTGCTCATTACGCTGTACCTGTCTCGGTGTTATTTACCCAAGACCAAGTTTGGTGCTTGCCAGCAATAGCCCACCTATTTGTACCTAATAAGATATGTTGGAGCGTTTGTAACCCTTGTGGTAACACGGAAGGTGCTTGGTTGGTCTCTACTGTCCTAGTAATAGAGTATTCACTGCCAGCGGTGAGCACTAAGCCCAGCGCATAATCAGCAAAGTTCTGTGTTTCGTACTCTTGGTAGAGCTCGGGCAGAGGTTGGTCGAAATCGATAACTAACACTCGATGCGACGGATATTGATGAAGGTAAAGATAAGCTTCGATCAGAGCGTTATGGAAAGTATCTTGCCCTGCGGCTATTGAAGTCAGTGGAATCGGTGCTTTGGCGGCAATGGTGGTTAGACCAGCTGCGGTATTATGTACCGACTGCGAGAACGCCATTGGTGAGGCATCGTCACCTTCTAATATCGACTGAATCAAGGTTGCGGTTCGGTGCAGTTCACCATGTCGACTGGCAAAAACCAGATAATCAATCGAGTTGTCTTTTAAGAGTGTCAATGCAGTTTGAACGGCCAATTTACTTTGTAGGCTCATTCGGCGGCGCATCATCGGTGGGATCGCTTTAAATTCAGTTGAGCCATCTTGTGGCCAATCTAAATTAGTGCTCCACGCTAGCCATTGGGCAACAGAATTGAGACCAGCCGAATTTGCAGACCATTTCTCAATATTAAACGACATTAATTGGGATTGATTTGACATAGAGTATTGATTTGCTTTGAGTCTAACTAAATACTATGCGCGCTTATAAATAAACACAGATAAGGAATTTAAATGAAATTACTAAAAATAGCAGTTTCAATGTTATTCATATTCGTTCTTGCAGGATGTGGACGCGTCCAACCTGTAATGAATGTTGAGGATACTCCAGTTGCACTGAATCTTCAAAGTAAACAGGTTAAATCAGCTATTTCTGAATCTGCTGAAAATCGAGGCTGGTTGGTTTCAGAAATAAAGCCTGGTTTGATCCGCGCTGAATTGTATGTTCGTTCGCACCACGCTGTGGTTGAAATTCCTTATAGTGATAAGTTTTACTCTATTCTTTACGTTGAATCAGAGAATTTGAAGTACGACGATGGTGAAATACACCGTAATTACAACCGTTGGGTTAATAACTTAAACGTTGATATTAAACGTAAGCTTGCGCAAATGGCAGCTGAGTAACTCTCTATTATTTAAAGTTAGGTTTTTCGTGTCGGAATATAAATTAGATCCATTCAACGCATTAGAAGCAAAAACAGAAGCGCAGAAATTGTCTTTCGCTCCGATTGTTTTTCATACTGCTCGTACACTTCGTGATTTAGGCATTTTGAAAGCGTTAGATGACGCGGGCAACGAGGGTTTACCAGCAGAGTCTATCTCTGAATCGACCGGTGTCTCTGAGTACGGCGTGAAAGTCCTGCTCGATATGGCGTTAAGTGCTCATATTGTGACTTGGGAAAAGCCTAACTACAAAATGGCTAACCTTGGTTTCTACCTTCTGCATGATGGTATGACTAACGCAAACATGGATTTCACAGCCGATGTTTGTTATGCCGCGATGATGCATCTAACAGAAGCGATTGAAGAAGGCACACCTGCAGGCTTGAAAGAGTTGGGTGATTGGGAAACCATTTACCAAGGCTTGTCTCAATTGCCAGAAAAAGCAAAAGAGAGTTGGTTCAAGTTTGATCACTTCTATTCGGATCGCTCGTTCCCTGTGTTACTTGAAAAAGTCTTCAGCAAGAAACCTAAGTCGCTGGTGGATATCGGCGGCAACACGGGTAAGTGGGCGATGCAATGCTGCAACCATGATGCGGACGTTGAGGTGACGATTGTTGATTTGCCACAGCAGCTAGAAATGGCAATGGCAAACGCGGCAAAGCATGGTCATCAAGAGCGAGTCACGCCATTCCCAGCGAATATGCTCGATAAACAGCAAACTCTGCCAACGGGCGCGGATGTTTGGTGGATGAGTCAGTTCCTTGATTGTTTCTCGCCAATGGAGATTCTGAGCATATTAAAGCGCGTTCGCTCTCATATGTCAGAAGATGCGACTGTCTATATCCTTGAACTGTTTTGGGATTCACAGAAATACGATGCGGCTTCTTATAGCTTAAACGCGACGTCTCTCTACTTTACCTGCTTGGCCAATGGCAACAGTCGTTTTTACCGCAGTGAAGATTTCTTAGAGATTGTTGAAGAAGCGGGCTTTGAAGTGGTAACGCGTACCGACGATATCGGTCTTGGTCACACGCTTCTAGAATTGAAAGCTGGCGCGCAATAAAAATAACAAACATGGCTTAAATAATGAAAAAACTATCAACTCAAGTGGTGATCATCGGAGCTGGGCCATCAGGGTCTATTGCTGCGTCTTTACTTCATAAAAAAGGCATCGATGTTCGAGTGATTGAAAAGAGCGTATTCCCTCGCTTTTCTATTGGTGAAAGCCTATTACCAGCTTGTATGGAAGTGATTGAACAGGCTGGGATGACTGACGCAGTGATCAACGCTAACTTCCAATACAAAGATGGCGCTGCCTTTCGCAAAAATGGCGTTTATACGGCGTTTAATTTTGAAGACAAGTTCTCTTCTGGCCCTGGAACTACGTTTCAGGTTCAGCGAGGTGCCTTTGATCAGGTTTTGGCAGATACGGCTGAGGCGCAGGGTGTCTGCATTGATTACCAACATGAGTTAATGGGCATTAATTTCACCGACGACAGCACCATTTTAGATGTACAAGTGCTGGGTGGAGAGCGTTATCAGATAGAAGCGCAATACGTTCTGGATGGCAGTGGTTTTGGTCGAGTGCTACCAAAAATGCTTAACTTGGCAGAGCCGTCATCGCTCCCTCCACGCAAAGCTATTTTTACGCACATTAACGATCATATTGCAGAGGTGGATACCGATCTTGAATATGACCGAAATAAAATTCTTATCTCTGTGCATCCAACCAACCCAGATGTTTGGTATTGGTTGATCCCGTTTAGTAACGGTGTCTCTTCGTTTGGTGTCGTAGGAGAGCCTAAGTTCTTTGAGTCCTATCCAGAAGACAAGATTGCTGCAATTAAACAGCTGGCAGCGGAAGAGCCGGGCTTGGCTGAGATACTGGCAAGCGCCGAGTATCCAAACCCTGCGGGTGAAATTGGTGGCTATTCTGCCAATGTAAAACATTTGGCGACGGATAAGTACGCGTTGCTTGGCAATGCCGGCGAGTTCCTTGACCCGGTGTTCTCGTCAGGCGTGACGATTGCGATGAAGTCGGCACAGTTTGCGGTTGAGTGTGTCGAAAAGCAACTTAACGGTGAGAAGGTAGATTGGGAACGCGATTATGCCGCTCCTTTGATGGTTGGTGTAAACACCTTTAGAACGTATGTTGAGGGGTGGTACTCAGGTACTTTGCAGGATGTGATTTTCTATCAAGATCCAAATCCAAAGATTAAGCAGATGGTGTGCTCAATTCTGGCGGGTTACGCATGGGATCAAGCCAACCCTTATGTGAAAGAGTCTAAGCGCCGATTGGCGACACTGGCTGAGATATGCCGAAACTAGGTAATCGATTTTGTATGTAGCAATACTCTAAATTGCCACGATGGATCGTCATAAATTAAAAACAGCCGCAATGTGCGGCTGTTTTTGTATCTGAAAAATATGGGCGGTCAGCTTAATCGGATTTAAGCCTATTTTAAGTCGATGCTGTTCAATCGTCCCATAAATATAAGTAGATCAATTACGTCTTTGTGAGCATCAAGCAGCGCACGTTTGGTTTGGCTGTAAGCGGCAAGTCTGCCGTGCTTTCTAATGGAGCACACCTTAGTTTTGTATTTGTAGTCGCCGTTTTCTGAGAATACACGCCACTTAGCGATGTAGCATTCGTCGCGGTGTTCGGGATCACTCTGAGTTGGATTTGGTTTGAATACAATTTTGGGTTCTAGACTATGAGGCAGGCGCGTCATCAGGTAGGGCTCTTTGAGGACTTTGGGCCAAAATTTGCCCCATAGCTGTCTGCCCAGTTCATCTCTTAATTTAATGGTTTTCTTCAGTGCTTTGTCTTCACCCATACGAACAAAACCGACCGACCGATGCAGCACCGTATCTTCGGGAGTATGGATGTGGATCTTAAAAGCGGTTTTACCTTTCGAGATAAAGCGGTAACCGGTAGCACCAATTAGATTATTCTGACTCATAGTTTGCTAAGTGATGATTATGTTATTAATAAGATTACGCCAAATACTGCAAAACCGAAACTAATACCCATGAAAAAAATAAAGCCTTAGCATCTTTGCTAAGGCTTTATTAGAAACTCTGAGACGAGAGTGTCGCTAACTACATGATTTTCTGCATCACATCACCAATTTGAATGCTTCCCGCAAGGCTTGGCTGATCAATCGTGAGTTCCGCTTCGTTTTCGTAAACGCGAGAAACCGTTAGGGTGATGTCGCTTTGAGAAACCTTGTTGCGTGGCAAACCGCGTTGGTCGATAAACGAACCTGTGTGCCACAGTTGCAACTTGTCACCTTGTTGTACGCCATGCATTCGACCTAAATCAATGGTCACAGTGTTACCAAATACCGCTGCAACCTCTGGAAGGGTGATCTTACATGACACTTCCGATTCTAAGTCCAACATAATATTACGGCTAACACGCAGCATCATGCTGCCGTAGGTTGATGCCCAGAAACGGGCACTGCGGGTGTCGACTTCACTGGTCTTAGCAAATGGCCACTTTGCCACTTCACGATAGCTACGGTTGTAAACCTGATGTCCTGTTTTACCATCGAAGACTTGCATCTCTAACGCAAACTGGCGATTGATGATGTCGTCTTTCAACAGTTTGGACTCGATGGTCGCGGTTAAATCGGTAATGTCGCCACCAATGATGTATTGTGCGCCAGTGTCTTGGGCGATCATCTTGATCACTTCAGGTCGACGTTTGTCGATGTCGTAATTGGTCGTGCCAACGGAAACAAAGCTGCGAGACTCTTGCGCCAGCTGTCGATCTACGACATGACCAAAATCATCACCGATGTTATAGATTCTGCCCATTACAGCTTGCTGTGGGAAAGTCACATCGATGTTGCCGACCAAAAATGTCTTCTTATATTGGCTCTCATGGCAAGCATTTGCCGAAGGATAGATATCGATCCTTGCGGTGATCATTATATTGCCACTGCGTTTTTTCTCTTTTTCTACCAAGATGTAGCGCACTTCATGATTGGTAAATTGAAACTCTTTTTTGTTTGCGTCGAGGTAGGGCGTGAGGTTGGCAATGCTACCAATGTCGGCTCCTGAGAACTGGATCGCTTTATATACCGCGTCTTCCAGAGCATGGACCCTTGCCGTTTCCTCTGACGATACGATGGCTGCGGTACCGGTAACCTCATACCAAGAGGCATGAGCACTGAAGCTTATGGTTATCAGTGAACTTATTGAAAATAAGTAAGAAATTATTTTTTTCATCTATTCGTTACCAGTTGGGTATAAATATTGCTTAACAAATAACTATAAGCTTGAAGCTGACTTAAGTGCGTTTTTCTTAATCTGAACCATTAATGAAAAGCAAAGACTGTTCCAACATTGTAATCCATTGAAAAGAATAATGGTGAGAACATATTGGAACAGGGAGCACTAAACCTATCTGGAGATAAGATAATGAAAAAATGGCTCGTAGTAATGAGTGTCATGTTGTTGACCTCATGCGCTTATTCGCCAATCTATAACGGCAAGTCTGAATATTCAGGCAGTCAGTTTATGTTGATGGATAGCCCTCGTCATACCATGGATTTCTTCGTGGAAAGTATGACCGAAGATCTGATCATTTCGAATACGAGTATCTCAGCAAGAACTCCGATAGCGATTACGTCGTTTGTTGACCTGCAACACATGGACACAACGAACTGGCTAGGAAACTCGGTATCAGAAGGTTTCATTCATCAGTTTCAGCGTCGTGGCTTCAAGGTTGTTGATTTCAAAACAACAGGTTCTATTCAAGTGACTCATCAAGGTGACTTTGCGTTAAGCCGCGATTGGAAAGACTTAGCTCAAGAGCAAGACGTACAGTATGTACTGACAGGCACCATGCTTCGCCAAGAAGGCGGTGTACTAGTAAATGCTCGCGTTGTTGGCATGCAAACTCGAATTGTAGTAGCGACGGCACAAGGCTTCTTACCTGCAGACCGTATTGGCCGTGACCTAGATACTCTCAACAGTATTCGAACTCAAGATGGCGTGATCATTCGTTCCGATCCAACGATCAGTCAGCCTTATACTGTTATTCTTCGCCCTTAGGAGTTCGAGATGAAGAAGTTAATGTTTGTTGTTGCCGCTTTATTGCTTGTTGGCTGTCAGCCATTGCAGAGCATGAGACCTGATGATTTCTTAGTGGCTGTTGGCTATGCGAGTATCAGTGAGCAGAAAGGTCGTAACGACGAAGAGAGACGTATCCGCGCGATGAGAGCCTCTAAGATCGATGCTTATCGTGAGCTTGCTGAACAGGTTTACGGCATGCGAGTAAGCGGTCGAGCAGAACTTGAAGATCAACGGCTTGGTACAGAGCGTACGTCAGGTGCGGTTGATGGTGTTATCCGTGGCGCAGAAGTGGTGCGCAGTTACCCTGTGGGTGATAGCTACGTAACAGAGCTTCAGTTGGATATTCGCAAGATGGATCAGCTACGTAACTACGGTGAAGTTCAGGCAGTACCTGAGAAGAGACAACAAACACTGTTCTAATTTCGGTGTTCGAATTGAATATTCAGTGATATTGGCTGCTTTCGTTTTCCAGATGGCGTATCGGCAACCAATAACTAATATGAATGTAAAAGCGGCAAGTATGAAAATACTTGCCGCTTTTTTGTTTATCGATTTTGTCAGGGCGTTCAAAGGCTGATTAGGTGTTTTAATAAAAGATAACGACAGGAATAGTCTGAGATACAGATAAACGGTTAACAAGGGGTATTACTGAAGAGGAAGAGTTAACTTAACTAGGCTTTTACGTTGGTTCCCAGCGTAGAGATAGTATGCGTTTGACCACCGGCATTGTAGGTCATGCCAATTTTTCCGTGACTTTGCTGCATCATATTGCTGAGTTTTTTGAAGCTAAGGTGCGCTCGATTTAAGGCTTCGCCATTCACAAGGTTCGCTTGCTGGCAATCGTGCACTATGGACTGGATCTTAGTGACTAACTGAGCAAGTTCAGGGTTCTCGGTCAGTTCTGAGATATTGGTATGGGCTGCGATTCGCTGATCGGTTGATCTTAGTTGTTCAACTAGGACCACTTTTTCTTTGGCGATTCGCTCAATATCGTTTGATTGTCGGCTCGTAATAGCGGTTTTCTCTGAACTTAGTAATTCAGATAAGGCTTTGGCATTTTGAAGTTGAAAATTAACTAAATCTGCTAGTGCCGCCATAACGTAAACCTATTCATAACCTCGTGTACTTTAAGACAATAACTTCAATCAAAAGTTAGTGTTTTCTTAAAGGCCTTTTAATTCATCTTCGAACTTGATCATGTTGTCAGCCAGTTTCTCTGGATCGACAGTGTATGAACCATTCGCAATTGCTTCTTTGATCGCTGCTACTTTCACAGAATCAAAGCTTGGCTGTGCTGCCATATCTTGGTGGAGCTGACCAATCGCTTTGCCTTGTTGGCTCAGTGAAACCGCATCTTTGCTTGCTGGTGATTTAGTTGATACATCAGAGCGTGATGCCTCAGAACTAGAATCAGAGCGTACTGCTGATCGGTTAGTGGTCGTTAGGGTTTGCCCTGAACGAATATTATCAATGCCTGCCATAGTTAAGCCTTTTTCTTCAAAAATGGGAACCTGTACAGTCAATATCGACCAAGGGTTCGAATACTTTAGCAATTTTTAGCTCAATAGTCGAAAAGGGACAAAACACCGCAGCCGTTATATTTGGCGTTAGAGTTGAGGGTGAAATCGCTAACGATACCGTCAATTTAGAAGTAAAGAGTTAAAAGTAAACCGTGACTTCAGACATGCTGGTAACAATCCCTTCAATTATACGCTGTGATTTATCATTTTTCACTCTTACTTGATCACCCATAGAGCCATCGGTAAGCGCAGTTCCTTTGGTGGTAATGGTCATGCCACCTTTTACTGCCTGTATGATAACCTTCTCGTTTCGGCACACGACACAGATATCACCTCTTTCTACAACATCGCCCGGTCTTAGGTTCTTTTTTACCTTAGCGCCGATGACCTGATGTGGAGCTGTGAAACCTTGGCGACGAAACTTGTTAAGAGAAATCATAGCGGTGGTGACATCGTATTGACCGACGATTTCGCCTCTCGCGAGTGAGCGAGTGGTGGTGACAAGAGGCACCGACATCGAAAGGCGCACCGGTACATAAACTCGCCACTCATCAGGAACACATTGCACTAAAACCGTAATACTGCTGCGGGTATTGGTGGTCGTTGAAGCGCTGGTCTCTAAAGGCACTGGGCAGTCTGTCGCTTTGATTCTTGAGTCAACATTTGCTGAATTAACAAAGAGTTCGCCACCTTGTGGCTGCTCAACTGTATCAAGGATATGTTGCTCCGCTGCAGACTGAATCATCTCAATTTGTTCTGGGGTCGCAGCTTGTACAAAAAAACTAAACAATATTGATAAAATGCCGATAAACTTAGCGACAGTTTTAAAAGTAGCTCTACACATTGCTATGGAAAGAGGTGGCAAATTTGTTTTATAATACGTCATTCCGTTTCTCTGGTGGTTCGTAGCCTGCAGTAGACTAACACTTTTTATACAAAAAAGTTTGATATGGAGATGAGCTCATGACGGGTATTCTTGATTCGGTGAATCAGCGTACGCAACTCGTCGGTCAAAACCGATTAGAATTACTAACCTTTCGCCTAATGGGGCGTCAGCGTTACGGCATTAATGTCTTTAAAGTAAAAGAAGTGCTGCAATGCCCTAAGCTGACAAAGATGCCAAACTTGAACCCACTGGTTAAAGGTGTAGCACACATTCGTGGCCAAACGATCTCTGTGATCGACTTGAGCTTAGCGATTGGTGGCCGTCCTACAACGGATATTGAAAAGTGTTTTGTGGTTATCTCTGAGTTTAACCGAACCATTCAAGGTTTCTTGGTAAGTTCAGTTGAGCGCATTATTAACATGCACTGGGAATCGATTCTTCCGCCGCCAGATGGCGCAGGTAGAGCTAACTACCTGACAGCGGTAACCAACATTGATAATGAATTGGTAGAAATTCTTGATGTTGAGAAGATCCTTGCAGAAATTTCTCCTGTTGATGAAACAATGGACAGCAAGATTGCTGAAGATATTGCGAAAGTAGAACAAGAGAAAGAACTGGTTCGCCGCATCTTGATTGCTGATGACTCGACCGTTGCTCGTAAGCAGGTTCAACGTGCTATTGAGTCGATTGGTTTTGAAGTTATCTCGGTGAAGGATGGTAAAGAAGCCTACGAGAAGCTGATACAGATGTCATCAGAAGGCAGTATTTACGATCAGATTTCATTGGTGATTTCTGATATCGAAATGCCAGAAATGGATGGATACACGCTGACTGCTGAGATTCGTCGTCACGCCGAACTTAAAGATTTATACGTAATTTTACACTCATCGTTGAGTGGTGTATTTAACCAAGCCATGGTTGAGCGTGTTGGAGCTAACTCCTTCATCGCTAAATTCAACCCAGATGAGCTTGGTGCAGCTGTAAAAGCTGCGTTAACTAACTAAAAGAGACATTAATGACTGCTATAACAATAAGTGATCAAGAGTATCGCGATTTCAGCCGTTTCTTAGAATCTCAATGTGGCATTGTATTAGGTGACAGCAAGCAGTATTTAGTGCGCAGTCGTCTAAGCCCATTAGTAACGAAGTTTAAGTTAGCTTCTTTGTCTGATTTGTTGAGAGATGTAGTAACAGGTCGAAACCGTGAGCTGCGTGTGGCTGCTGTCGATGCCATGACGACGAACGAGACACTTTGGTTCCGTGATACTTACCCGTTTGCTGTGCTTGCGGATAAGCTTCTACCGGAAATAGCGGCAAATAAACGTCCTATTAAGATTTGGTCTGCGGCAAGCTCTTCAGGCCAAGAAGCATACTCAATGGCAATGACGATTCTTGAAACTCAAGCTCGTAAGCCAGGTATGCTGCCAAATGTATCGATTACCGCAACTGACATCTCAGCAAGTATGTTGGATATGTGCCGCACTGGCGCTTACGACAACCTTGCATTGGGACGTGGACTTTCTCCAGAGCGCCGTCGTACTTTCTTTGAAGATGCGGGCGATGGCCGTATGAAAGTGAAAGATAACGTCAAGCGCATGGTGAACTTCCGCCCTCAGAACCTGATGGACAGCTATGCATTGTTAGGCAAGTTCGACATTATTTTCTGTCGTAACGTGCTGATTTACTTCTCGCCTGATATGAAGTCAAAGGTACTTAACCAGATGGCAAATAGCCTGAACCCTGGTGGGTACTTACTATTGGGCGCGTCTGAATCGTTAACAGGCTTAACCGATCGTTTTGAAATGGTTCGCTGTAATCCAGGCATCATCTACAAATTAAAGTAACGAGCGGCACCGATATTAGGTGTAAGGTTACCGTCTAAATTTAAAACCCAGCCAAGTGCTGGGTTTTCTTTTTCCTGCTTAAGCTATATCTTTAAGTCAGAGTGACATTCCAATTTACTCTATTTTTTGGCTTGTTTATTGCAAGTTTACCCACGAGTAACCTGTAAAAGCATTGATAGACCGCCTTGTTTCAAAAGTTGGTATATATATTGCTTTGGTTATTTCATAACAGTCAGTTCTTGAGTTGAGGTTTACATGGCTATTTCTTTTGACAATGCTTTGGGCATTCACCAGCACACAGTTGGTGTACGTGAGCGTAACGCTGAGGTGCTTTCCACCAATATCGCGCAAGCAAACACGCCTGGGTATAAAGCAAAGGGATTAGACTTTAAGAAATCACTGCAAGCGGCAAGTTCTGGGGCAAGCATTGGTCTTAGCCGTACAGATGGTCGGCACATTTCTGCCTCAACAACGGTGAACGGGGAAACGAAGTATCGCATTCCTACCCAACCTGATACAGGAGATGGCAACACGGTTGATTTGGATTTGGAAAGAAACCTTTTCATGCAAAACCAAATTAGGCATCAAGCCTCTCTCGACTTCTTAGGAAGTAAGTTCAAGAATTTAACTAAAGCGATTAAAGGGGAATAATTAGATGAGTTTATTCAATGTATTCAATGTGACTGGTTCTGCGATGAGTGCTGAATCTGTTCGTCTAAATACGACCTCGAGCAACCTTGCGAACGCGGACAGTGTAAGTAGTTCTGCTGAAGAAACTTACAAGGCTCGTCACGCAGTGTTCGGCGCTGAGTTAAATAAAGCACGCAACAGTGGTCACACTGTGCCTGTGAAAGTATTAGGTATTGTGGAAAGCGATAAGCCGCTAAGCGCGGAGTACAACCCGGATCACCCATTAGCGAACAACGAAGGCTATATCTACAAGCCTAATGTCAACGTTATGGAAGAAATGGCAAACATGATTTCGGCATCACGTGCGTACCAAACAAACGTACAGGTTGCTGACTCGAGTAAACAAATGCTGCTGCGTACGCTGCAGATGGGTCAATAAGGATAAGGAGGTAGCACATGGCTGGAATCAACAACAATGTTGGTCAAAGCGGCTTGTCCTATGTTGACCAGCTGAAGAGTCTTCAAGATGGCGCTAAAAAGCCCGACGAAACAACAGGTAAGCAGGATCTTAAACAAGAAGACTTCTTATCTTTGTTGACTAAGCAACTAGCACAACAAGACCCTTTCAAGCCGGTTAGCAATGACCAGATGATTGCGCAAATGGCTTCATTTGCGACCGTAGATGGCATTGGCAAAATGAATACACAGTTTGAAAGCTTGAATTCATCAATGACCTCTAACCAAGCTCTTCAGGCCTCCTCTTTAGTTGGGCGTGATGTATTGGTTCCTGGTGCGGCAGGTGTAAAACCCGGTGATGGCGGTATGGCGGCAATGGTTAAGCTTCCTCAGGCAATGGACAATGTAATGGTCCGTGTTGAGAACGAAGTTGGCCAATTGGTTCGCACATTTGATATCGGCTCTAAACCATCTGGTGATACACGTGTTGAATGGGACGGAAAAGACGAAGACGGTAACCCATTGCCGGCCGGTAAATACAACGTGAAAGCGTCGGGTTTGCTGGATGGCGAGAACACAGAGTTCCAAGTTTCCAGTTATGCGAACGTGAACAGTGTGCTTCTTGGTAAGGGCGATGGCAACGTACTACTCAATCTGGCTGGTTTCACATCGCCAGTACGACTTGCTGAAGTACTAGAAGTTGGTAAAGCGTAGCTCTTTATTGAGTGACTATGCTAGCTAGATAGATTAGGAGAATAATGGAATGTCATATGTAGCTTTAAGCGGCCTATCCGCTGCACAATTAGACCTGAATACAACCAGTAACAACATTGCGAACGCGAACACATTTGGCTTTAAAGAGTCTCGTGCCGAATTTGGTGATGTTTACTCAAGCTCGTTGTTCACTAACGCAAAAACGACGGCAGGTGGCGGTGCGCAAGCTAGCCAAGTGGCGCAACAGTTCCACGAAGGTTCAAGTATTTATACGAACAACCCAATGGACTTACGTGTAAGTGGTACAGGTTTCTTTGCAGTATCGAAAGACCGCATGGTGCCAGAGATTAACGAATTAACGCGTAATGGTGCATTTCACCTAAACAAAGACAACTACATGGTTACCGCTAATGATGAGTTTCTTTTAGGTTACGATGTTGATCCAAACTCGGGGGAAGTTCTTTCTTATGCGCCAAAGCCTCTCGACATTCCTGCTGAGTTTGGTAAACCAAAACAGACAGAAAACATTGAAGTAGGGGTTAACCTTCCTGCAAACGGTGATCTTAAAGACCCGGCTGCATTTAACTTCAAAGATGCTGATACTTATAACCGTGCAACGTCTTCGACGGTATACGATTCTATGGGTCAGTCTTACAAGTTAACGACTTACTACCTCAAAGATCAGACTCAACCAAACACTTGGCAAACGTACTACACCATGTCAGATGAGAACGGTGAAAAGCCGGTCAACATTACTGGTGGTGATGCGACGAATGCACAAGGTCATGTTGGTCACACAATGAAGTTCAACAATGACGGTACGTTAGCAAGCCTAAACAATGGTCAGCCGATTAACTCGGAACCACTGGGTGCTGGTGCGAACCCTATTGACTTGAACGGTGCTGATCCAACTCAAGTGCTTAAGTTTGGTTTAGATTCTTCAACTCAGTTTGCCGCTCCGTTTGAATTGACTAAGTTTGATGAAGATGGCGCGACAACAGGTTTCTTAACAAAAATCGATTTCGATGAGTACGGCAGTGTTCTAGGTACTTATTCAAATGGTGAAAACGTGATGCTTGGCCGTGTAGGCTTGGTTCGTGTACCAAATGAGCAAGGTCTGGATAAGAAAGGCGGTACTCAATGGGATTCTACCAACGACTCTGGTGACAAGATCTGGGGTGAATCGAACAAAGGTTCATTTGGTAGCATCAACAACGGCTCGCTAGAGCAGTCGAACATCGATATGACTCAAGAACTGGTTGATTTGATTTCTGCTCAACGTAACTTCCAGGCGAACTCGCGTTCTCTAGAAGTACACAACCAGCTACAACAGAATATTCTTCAGATTCGTTAATCGTTTAAAGCGTTTGAATCATCTGCGAATACCCAATTCAATGTTATTGAATTGGGTATTGTTGTTTGTCTTTTTATTTGCCGCCCCTATTGCCGCCCGGTAATGCCACTGGCAACAATTCTTCCTCAATGATCCTTTGATGATCACCCTTCTTGTTCGTTTTCTATTTAAATTATTGATAAATAACAGTTAAAAATATTGGCACAGTGTTTGCTTTATTAGCCCCAGAAGATGATTTTTGGAGCAAAATTATGGATCGCGCACTGTTTCTTGCCATGAGTGGCGCTAAGCAAAATATGCAAGCTTTGCAGCTACGTGCAAACAACCTTGCCAACGTAAGTACAACGGGTTTCCGTGCTGATTTAGCACAGGCACGTTCAATGCAAGCGTATGGCGAAGGCATGCCTACTCGTGTTTTCAGCATGACAGAGCGTCCGGGTCATAATTTCGCTCAGGGTAGTGTGGTTACTACTGGCCGAGATCTAGACGTTACCATTCAAGGTGATGGTTGGATTTCAGTGATGGACAATACTGGCCGTGAAGGTTTAACACGTAACGGTAACCTAAGGGTTGACCAAAACGGTTTACTAACCAACGCAAGCGGTCACTTAGTGCTTGGTGAAAACGATGCACCAATCACGCTGCCAATCCCAATCAGCAAAGTAGAAATTGGTACAGACGGTACGATTTCGGTGATTCCTCAAGGCGCTCCAGCTGAAGAATTGGCCGTGGTTGATCGTATTAAGCTTGTACGTCCAGACAACCAAAGTTTGTTTAAAGACACGAATGGTCTATTCCGTTCGAAAAACCCAGATCAGGCATACGAAGCAGATGCAGCGGTAACGTTGCTAAAAGGTGCTATCGAAGGCAGTAACGTAAATGCCGTAGGTGAAATGACCAGCCTAATTGACTTACAACGTCAGTTTGAAATGCAGGTCAAAATGATGAGCACAGCAGAGGAAATGGACAAGTCGTCTGATTCACTGCTTCGTATGAGCTAATAGAATTTAAAGGACATTGCTATGCATCCAGCATTATGGGTAAGTAAAACGGGTTTAGACGCCCAACAAACCAATATCTCAACGATTTCGAACAACCTTGCCAACGCCTCGACCATTGGTTTTAAAAAGAGCCGCGCGGTATTTGAAGATCTGTTCTACCAGAATATTAATCAACCGGGTGGTCAATCGTCTCAGAATACTGAGCTGCCAAGTGGTTTGATGCTGGGTGCCGGTTCTAAGGTCGTCGCGACTCAAAAAGTGCACACTCACGGTAACGCACAAACGACATCTAACAGCCTAGACATGATGATTGAAGGCGACGGTTTCTTCCAAGTTGAAATGCCAGACGGTGAAACAGGTTACAGCCGCAATGGTCAGTTCACACTGAACGGTGAAGGCGCGATCGTAACGTCGGGCCAAGGTTATCCTCTACAACCAGAAATTGTGATTCCTGAAGACGCGATCTCGGTAACGGTTGGTAACGACGGTGAAGTATCGGTTCGTCTACGTGGCGAGCAAAACAACGTCGTGGTTGGTCAAATTACCATTACTGACTTTGTAAACCCAGGTGGTCTAGAGCCAGTAGGTCAAAACCTTTATTTGCCAACTGGCGCGAGTGGCGACCCACAAGAGGGTGTACCGGGTTTTGATGGCCTGGGTAACATCCGCCAATCGATGCTAGAAACATCGAACGTAAACGTAACCGAAGAGCTGGTAAACATGATTGAAGCTCAGCGTGTATACGAAATGAATTCGAAAGTTATCTCGTCAGTAGACAAGATGATGAGCTTTGTTAACCAACAGCTGTAATTGGTTTATTCGCCGTTTACTTTTTTAATTAATCTATCTGTTTTTGCTAATTGACCCATTTACCACTGCCTGCTGAGAGTATATCGCCATGAAACGTATTTTTTGTTTAGCCCTGTTAGCTTCGATGACTGGTTGTACAGTACTGGATCCAATTGAGACGCCAGCACAAGAGAACGCGACCACAGTGGTTGATGCGGTTGAAGGCGATAAGTCGGCAGAAGAAAGTTCAGGAATTATCGACACGCTTCGTGGGCGAACCGATCCAATTGCTGGTGACCCTGCATGGGCGCCAATCAACCCCAAGCAGAAGCCAGAGCATTATGCAGCGGCAACGGGCTCACTGTTTAATGTGAACCACATTGGCAGTATGTATGACGACTCAAAGCCTCGTGGTATTGGTGACATCATCACTGTAGCGCTAGATGAGAATACTCGAGCGACCAAAAAAGCCAACGCAGACATGTCTAAGTCGAATGATGCATCAATGGAGCCGCTGGCTGTTGGTGGTCAAGATCTGACGATCGACAAGTACAACTTCTCTTATGATCTGAGTAACACCAATACTTTTGCTGGTGATGCGTCAGCCAACCAAAGTAACAGCATCAGCGGCTACATTACCGTTGAAGTCATCGAAGTATTAGCTAATGGCAACCTAGTGGTTCGTGGTGAGAAGTGGATGACACTGAACACCGGCGATGAGTACATCCGCCTAAGCGGTACCATCCGTCCAGACGATATTGACTTCGAAAATACCATTGCTTCAAACCGTGTTTCTAACGCACGAATTCAGTACTCAGGGACTGGCGTACAGAAAGATATGCAAGAGCCTGGATTCTTGGCACGATTCTTTAATGTATCTCTGTAGAGCTTGATAGGACGACGACATACTGACAGCCTCTATCACTGAGCCACATTTAGCTAAGCTATTATAAATTAAAGCAATACAGACAGGTTACTCAATGAAAAAACTGACACTCGTACTATTCGGCATGCTATTTCTTGCCACCAGTGCCCATGCTGCGCGAATCAAAGACGTGGCAAAAGTGGCGGGTGTTCGTAGTAACCAACTTGTCGGTTATGGTTTGGTCACGGGCTTGCCGGGTACTGGTGAGACAACTCCCTTTACCGATCAAACATTTAACGCAATGCTGCAAAATTTTGGCATCCAATTGCCGCCCGGCACTAAGCCAAAAACCAAAAACGTCGCGGCTGTTATTGTGACTGCTGAACTGCCAGCATTCTCTAAGCAAGGCCAAGAAGTTGACGTAACCGTTTCTTCTATCGGTTCAGCAAAAAGCCTTCGTGGTGGTACCTTGCTACAGACCTTCTTGAAAGGTCTAGACGGTCAAGTGTATGCGGTCGCGCAGGGTAACTTGGTGGTAAGTGGCTTTAGTGCACAAGGTAACGACGGTTCTAAGATTGTCGGTAACAACCCTAACGTTGGTATCATCTCTAGCGGTGCGACGGTTGAACAAGAGATCCCAACGCCATTCGGTCGTGGTGACTACATCACCTTCAACCTAATCCAATCAGATTTCACAACGGCTCAGCGTATGGCTGATGCGGTTAATAATTTCCTAGGCCCACAAATGGCTTCAGCGGTAGACGCAACTTCAGTAAAAGTTCGTGCACCGCGTGAAATCAGCCAGCGTGTAGCATTCTTGTCGGCTATCGAAAACATCGAGTTCGACCCTGCTGAAGGCTCTGCAAAAATCATCGTCAACTCTCGTACAGGTACGATTGTGGTTGGTAAGCACGTTCGCCTAAAAGCGGCGGCGGTCACCCACGGTGGTATGACGGTTGCAATTAAAGAAAATCTAAACGTAAGCCAACCGAATGCATTCTCTGGTGGCCAAACGGTAGTGGTCCCTGATTCTGATATCGAAATCACGGAAGGCGATGGTAAGATGTTCAAATTTGAACCTGGCCTAACGCTGGACGATTTGGTACGCGCAGTCAATGAAGTGGGCGCTGCACCTTCTGATTTAATGGCAATCCTTCAAGCACTGAAACAAGCGGGTGCGATTGAAGGCCAATTGATCATTATCTAAGGAATAAAGCATGATTAAGAATAACAATGACATCGGCTTTATTCACGACATCGGTAGTTTAGACCGTCTTCGTCAACAAGCGGTAAACGGTGAAGAAGGTAGCGAGAAAGAAGCATTAACCGCGGCGGCAAAACAGTTTGAATCGATTTTCACCTCGATGTTGTTTAAGTCAATGCGCGATGCTAACTCGAGCTTTAAGTCGGATATGTTGAACAGCCAGAACGAGCAGTTCTATCGTCAGATGCAAGATGACCAAATGGCGAGTGAGTTAAGCGCTTCAGGTTCATTAGGTCTTGCAGATATGATCGTGGCTCAACTAAGCGCTGGCCAAGCAAGCGATACGTCTGAAGAGAAGGTTCGCAGTGAAGGCTTTGATGCTTCATTGCAAAGACCGCAATATTCAGGCCGTTCGGAAGAGCGAGCGTCAGACGTTCAACCTGCGCAAGCAGCAAAACAGCCAGTATCCTTTGATTCTCCAGAATCGTTTGTGACCTCAATGAAGCCTTACGCGGAAAAAGCGGCAAGTGCGCTTGGTGTGGACTCGTCTCTTCTATTGGCACAAGCTGCCCTTGAAACGGGTTGGGGTTCTAAAATGGTTAAGAACTCTTTGGGCAACAGCAATAACTTATTTAACATCAAAGCAGATAGAAGTTGGAAGGGCGATAAGGTCGCGACTCAAACTCTTGAGTTCCATGGCAAAACCGCCGTTAAAGAGTCAGCTTCCTTCCGTTCTTACTCTAATTTCGAAGATAGCTTTAATGATTACGTGAAGTTCTTGAACGAAAATCCAAGATACGAAACGGCGCTACAGCATCAAGGCAATTCAGAGAATTTCATCAAAGGTATTCATCAGGCTGGTTACGCAACTGACCCTAACTATGCAGACAAGGTTTTACGAGTTAAAGCCAAGATTGATGAGATGAACTAGCGTCATAAATCAACATAGAGAGCTTGCTACTGGCAGGCTCTTTTCTTCTCCGCCCCTTCAGTTCTTACGCGTAATCCATAGTTATCTCCTTACACTTCAATAAATTATCGTCTTTTAATTTCCTGTTGTTTGTGTTGGCACACATATTGCATTTATCTTAGTAATATACGGTTGTAGTTAATCAGTTCATTCTGGTTTTGTTAAGTTTTTTGGGGGCATTATGGCGTCGGATCTTCTGAATGTAGGGGCACAAAGTGTTCTTACGGCTCAGAGACAGCTCAACACCACAGGTCATAACATTTCTAACGCTAACACAGAGGGCTATAGCCGCCAGTCTGTGATTCAAGGTGTGAATGACCCGCGCCAGTACGGTGGGCAATCCTACGGTATGGGTGTACATGTGGAAAATGTTCGCCGCTCTTGGGATCAGTTTGCCGTCAAAGAACTTAACTTATCGACAACCAATGCCGCCAACAAAGGCGATACCGAAGCCAACCTCGATATGCTGTCGAGCATGTTGTCGTCGGTCGCTTCAAAGAAGATTCCAGAAAACCTCAACGAATGGTTTGATTCCGTTAAGACTCTCGCCGATACCCCAAATGATGTGGGTGCGCGTAAGGTCGTGTTAGAGAAAGCAGGCCTTGTAACTAAAACCTTGAATGAATTTCATGAAACAGTTCGTCAACAGTCTGATTCTACGAATAAAAAATTAGATATGGGTATCGAGCGAGTTAACCAACTTGCGTACGAGATCCGTGATGTTCAGCGTTTAATGATGCGAACTCCTGGGCCTCATAATGACCTACGAGATCAGCATGAAAAGTTGATTAATGAGCTTTCTGGTTACACCAAAGTTACGGTGACACCACGCTCAAATGCCGAAGGGTTTAATGTCCATATTGGTAATGGCCATACCTTGGTCTCTGGTAGTGAAGCGAGTCAGCTGAAGATGGTTGATGGCTTACCCGATGCACATCAGCGCCGCCTAGCGATTGTTGAAGGTAAGTCTTTAAAACCGATCACCAGCAGTGATATCGACGGAAAAATCGGCGCCATGCTAGACATGCGTGACGAACATATCCCAGCAATTATGGATGAGCTTGGTCGTTTGGCGACCGCGTTTTCATATGAGGTCAATAGTCTTCAAGAACAAGGTTTGGATCTTAACGGCAACGTAGGTAAGGACTTGTTTACCGACGTGAACTCAGAGCTGGTGGCAAAATCTCGTGTCACGGCTAGCGGGCAATCGAAAGCCGATGTTGCGGTATACATTGATGATACTTCTGCCTTAAAAGGCGGTGAGTATGGACTGAAATACGATGGCAGTGATTATGTCGTGACTAAGCCGAACGGTGAGACCGTTAAGATGGCGACCGACTCTAGCGGTAGTGCTTTTTATCTTGATGGCATGCGAGTGGAAGTACGTAACCCTCCTGAACTAGGAGAGAAACTGTTACTGCGTCCAACGCGTAATTTTGCTGCGCAGATTCATATGGAAACCAAAGACCCGAAAGACATTGCTGCGCAAAGTTATGAGGCATCGACCACGTTTGCCAAGGGTACAGCGGGATTTAAAATCCTAGAAGCAGGTCAACTGCGTGAGTTTGAAGTGATTGTCTCACCAAAAGGTGAGCAGTTTGCTGTGACGGATCCGAAGGGTAACATTTTAATGCAGCCTCAACCGTATCCGCCACAAGGGCCAGTGACCATCAACGGTACAACGTTTGAGCTCACACCCGGTGCGGTGGCAAATGATAAGTTTACGGCAAACCTTGTCCCATCAGAAGGTGACAACGGTAACCTGCGTAAGCTACAAGATCTTCAAACAGGAAAGCTGTTGAATGATGGTGAGTCTACGATTTTAGACCTTTACCACAACTTGAATACTAATACGGGCTTGAAGTCTTCAACGGCAAATCGCCTGAGTGATATTGCGACATTAGAAAAACAGTCGGCTCAAGAACGTATTGCTTCTATCTCGGGAGTAAACCTCGATGAAGAAGCGGCAAACATGATGAAATTTCAGCAAGCGTATATGGCTTCTTCACGCATCATGCAAGCAGCCAACGATACGTTTAACACTATTTTGGCTCTGAGATAGGAAGGTATAAATGTTGAATCGTATCTCTAGCTTCCATAATTATCAGTCAGTACAAAACGACTTGCGCCGTCAAGAGAACAAGGTGCATCACAACCAAGCACAACTTGCTTCGGGTAAGAAGTTACAGTCGCCAAGTGATGACCCATTAGCGACGCACTATTTACAGAACATTGGTCAGCAGTCAGAACAGCTTAAACAGTATGTCGATGCGATTACTCTAGTCAGAAACCGTCTTGAGCATCATGAAGTATTGGTTTCTAACACTGAAGGCTTTGCTGATGAAGCAAAACGAACCGTGATGGAAATGATCAACGGTGCGCTTTCTCCGGAAGACCGTTTAGCTAAGAAGCGTGAAATTCAAGAACTGGCGAATAACTTCCTGCATTTAGCCAACTCTCAAGATGAGTCGGGTAACTACACGTTTGCAGGCACTAAGCCGAAAAATCAGCCTTTCTTTCGAGATAACGAAGGGAATGTGACATATCAAGGTGATGACTACCAACGCAAGATGCGTGTGGCAAGCAGCTTTGAAATGGCAATGAATGATCCGGGCAGCAAGATGTTTATGGAAATAGACAACCCGTTCGGTGACTACGAACCTCAGTACGAGCTTGAACCTGCGTCTGAGTTATTGCTCGGGCGTGCGACCAACAGCGATGAAGATGGGTCTACTTATAAAGTGACGTTTGTCGACATGCAGACGGGCAATTTCGCTTATCAGCTTGAAAAAGACGGCGCAGTGGTTGCGGCAGAAGATTTTGATCCTTCGACAGGCATTGTTTATGAAGGGCTGAATATTCAAATCAAAGGCCAAATCACTAAAGGTGATTCGATCACCTTAGAACCACGAGAGACTTTCTCTATCTTTGATACGTTCAAAGAGGCTGCTGAGCAGGCTGAAAACCCGGTATCGGATGCATCAGCAACAGCGAAACTGCACCAAGTAACTGAAGAGTTCCACGCTGCGTTTATCCATTTGACCAAGGCAAGAACCGATGTTGGTGCACGCTTGAGTACTTTGGATATTCAAGAGCAACAACATGAAGATTTCAAGTTGTCTTTAGCAAAAGCAAAAAGCAACTTTGAAGACTTGGATTACTCGAAAGCGATCATTGAGTTCAATGAAAACTCTCGAGCACTACAAGCTTCTCAACAAGCGTTTGGCAAAACCAAAGACCTGACCTTGTTTAACTATATTTAATGATCAATCGGTATTTAATGGTGGCTTGTCGATCACCATGGCGTTGATTCCTTGCCGTATGTGCTATGCCATACGTGCGAATGACGCCACAGTTTGCCGCTTTTTTGTACGAAGCATGATGTTTCTAGAATAGCGGCAAAAAACGGCAATAAGGAAGGTGAATGTTTTTCATCTTCTAATAGTAGAAAATCATAATTGCGCAGTGTTGTTTGTAAGCTTCTGATTTTTAGATAATTAAAAAATTATTTATATGATATTAAACTTGGCATACAACTTGTATCTGTGTTGGTTATAAATGATTAATACAGATCTTAAACCTTGTATAGGGTTTATCGAGTAATACACGGTCAGTGCTTATCCATATGAGAGTAAAGCTGGCCGCTTCGCAGAAACTTTGCGAACTCATAAGGAGAGCAAAATGGCTATCAATGTAAGCACTAACGTATCTGCTATGACAGCACAGCGTTACCTGAATAAAGCATCTAATGACTTAGCGACTTCTATGGAGCGTTTGTCATCTGGTCACAAGATCAACAGCGCGAAAGATGATGCGGCAGGTCTGCAAATCTCGAACCGTCTAACCGCTCAGTCTCGTGGTCTTGATGTGGCAATGCGTAATGCCAACGACGGTATTTCGATTGCTCAAACAGCAGAAGGCGCGATGAACGAATCGACTAACGTACTACAACGTATGCGTGATCTAGCGATTCAATCATCAAACGGCACTAACTCGCCGGCAGAGCGTACTGCACTGAACGAAGAGTCAATGGCACTTCAAGATGAGCTTAACCGTATTGCGGAAACCACATCGTTTGGTGGTCGTCGTCTACTGAACGGTTCATTCGGTGAAGCTTCATTCCAGATCGGTTCTAACTCTGGTGAAGCAATGATCATGGCTCTGACAAGTATCCGTGCAGATGACTACCGTATGGGTGGTACTACGTTCGATTCAGAAAACGCGAAAGATAAGAACTGGGAAGTGCCGCCAACAGCGAGCGATCTTAAGTTCGAATTCAAAACCAAAGCGGGTGAAGACATCGTTTTAGATATCAATACCAAAGCGGGCGATGATATCGAAGAGCTTGCGACTTACATTAATGGTCAGTCTGATCTTGTGAACGCATCGGTTACTGATGATGGTCGCATTCAACTGTTCGTTGCTGAACCTGACCTTGACGGCCCAATGTCTATCTCTGGTGGTCTAGCGTCTGAGCTAGGTATTAAGAGTGAAGGCCGCGCAACATCGGTTCAAGATATTAGTTTGATGAGCGTAGCAGGATCACAGAATGCTATTAGCGTGATTGATTCTGCAATGAAATACGTAGATTCACAGCGTGCTGATTTGGGTGCAAAGCAGAACCGTCTAAGCCACAGTATTAATAACTTGGCAAACGTACAAGAGAACGTAGACGCTTCAAACAGCCGAATCAAAGATACGGACTTTGCGAAAGAGACGACGCAAATGACCAAATCACAAATTCTGCAACAAGCAGGTACTTCGATACTTGCTCAAGCGAAACAGTTGCCTAACTCTGCGATGTCACTATTGCAATAGTTATTGGTTGAACTCGCTGCTCGTGTTCAGACGTGAGCCATGCAGCAAGGGAAACTGGCAAGCATACTTACTATTGAGTGTTTAGCTCTCTCATCTCTCACCTGCTATCCATTTTTACAGTAAGAATGCAACGGCAAGTCGGAAATGTGTTCATTTCTCGATGATCTCCACACAGGCTCTGACGCGCCAACTAGCCCCGGTTCTCTCAAAGGAAAAGGGGCTTTTTCCTTTCTGTATTTCTTGTTTTTGCTATTTACTTTCCTGCGAATTTTCTCGCTCTACCTTTTTCAAATCTCTATTTGACTGTTCTTCTTCACGATAAATAATCTCATCTATTACACAAGATCTGCCTAACTCGGAGATCTTTGGCGATTGATCATTTCTCCACCTTGAGCCATTTAGACGGCGGTTCGTACGCTTTCTGAACAGATTAAGATCTTTTTCCAATTGAAATCTATCGCTGTATTAGAAAATGATGAAAATTAAGTTGTTGATAAATATTAGATTAATATTTTTTTTGTGGTTTTTTGAAAGTTTTTCTAAAGCTTCTGATTTTCGCGCCGTTATTAAAAGTAACTTTGAGAGAACTACTTGGTTTTCCGAGA
>NZ_JBFRNC010000075.1:0-1426 GCF_041470825.1 Vibrio sp. 10N.261.55.A10
TGAAGTGACCCCGTAAAGTTGGACATTTCTGTTAAGCGGCTTTCAAGGCCTGAGTTCGATATTCTATCGGAGTCAGGCCTTTTAGTTTCACTTTTATACGTTTGGTATTGTAGTACTCGATGTATTCTTTAATTTGCTCTATCAGAGCATCTGCATCTTCAAAGCTTTGGTTGTGATACATCTCTGTTTTGAGTAAAGCAAAAAAGTTTTCAGCAACCGCATTATCCAAGCAGTTACCTTTTCTCGACATGCTTTGTGTTAACCCACTCTCCGCTACCTTTTTCTGATACTGTCGATGACGATATTGCCAACCTTGATCGCTATGTATAATTGGCTTTGAGTTGGGTTTGAGCTTTGATATGGCTTCCGTTAGCATATCCGTGACAAGCGGCAAGCAGGCATTTTTGGCCACTCTATAAGCCACTACCTCCTGAGTAAACAAGTCGACCACGGGAGACAAGTATACTTTCTGCTCTTTGACTTTGAACTCCGTGACATCAGTTACCCACTTTTCATCGGGTTGAGTCGCACTAAAATCTCTTTCAAGCAGGTTAGGAGCAGCTGTTCCAGACTCTCCTCGGTATGAACGATACTTTTTAATCCTGACCGTCGATTTAAGGTTGAGCTGAGCCATAAGCCTTTGAACCGTTTTGTGATTAAGCACGAACCCCTGATTTTTTAGTTCCAAGTGAATACGGCGGTAGCCGTATCGACCCTTATGTTCATGATAAATTGACTTTATCAACCGCAGCTCACGTTCGTAGCTATTTGGGCGCTTGTTTGTTTGAGCTTGATAATAAAAGACACTTTTTGCCAGCTGTAGAGTCTGCAGTAAGTGCTTCAGCGGGTACTTGCCTTTAAGAGTTAGAGCTATGACCGCTTTTTCTTTGTTCGACGGTTTTTTTCCTGCTCCAACTCTTCCAACTTTTTTAGAACGGCATTCTCGGTTCGTAAGTAGACCAACTCCTCTTTTAGCTCCTCAAGTGTCATTTCATTATCAGGCTTAGTGGTACGTTGAGGTTGCTGTTTCATTGAGGGTCTTCCTTTCTGGCGCATTTTGAGCCCCTTGATACCGAGCTCATTAAATCTTTTGAGCCAGACAGAGAGTATCCCAGGGGATGAGAGGTTTAATACAGCGCTAGTGTGCGTGAGAGACCATTCATTCGTCCACATTAAATTCAATGCTTTTCGTTTTGTTTGAGCAGTCGCGGCATGCTTAGTTGGTAAAAATGAATCAGTACCATGGATGGCAAAGACTTGAGCCCAATACCGTATCTGCCTTGAAGAAATTGAATATTGTTTTGCTAAATAGAGAGATGACGTGCCATCTAAGTATTGCTTAGCAATGATACATTTTAGCTCACGGCTATATTTGGACATAAAAAGACCCCCAATAATTGGTGTCCAACTATTGGGGGTCAGTTCA
>NZ_JBFRNC010000076.1:0-7159 GCF_041470825.1 Vibrio sp. 10N.261.55.A10
GCTTAAGGTTCTGTCTATGACATAGGGCTAGCAAAATTCAGTTTCTCACTACACTAAAGAGCTTTTAAGCTCGTTGTTCTTGCTTGATTGTAGGCGCTAGTAAAGTTTTTTGCGGAGAACAATATAGTTTCAATACTGATAACCTGACTTACTTTTAACAAATTCAATATGTATTGGTGTCCTCTGTCGGATACAGGATAAATAACTGCTCTGCCTTCACTTATACAAATAGATTTCATGTTTACTGGTTGCGCTTCATTTATAGTTTTTTCATCAGCAAAAACGCTAGCAACAAAATTTCTCTCTCCATTTTTATCCCCTTTACGAGAACAAGTATCTGTAGCAGAAATCACTCGAACATAGCTCTGCCCATCAACAAAAAAAACTTGGGCAGCTGCGTTGTAAAGCATGGATTCTACGAATAACTTATCTTTCGTAACTGTCCATTGCTCTGTATTAGAATAATTCCACTCTGCAACAGCATGTAGAGGCATCAATAATAAAATAAATAATATTTTTAACATGTTTGTTTTTTACTCGTTTAGAATTTTTGCTTGGATACGACTTGTATCCTTAATTCTCTATCAATTTTACTTGGTGATGTTGGCAATCAAAAGTAAAAAATGAAAGAAAATGCGTATAAAGTTGCCGAAAGGAAAATAACTAAAAAAAGCCTGCTCAGTACCCCATTCGGGTAGCTTCAGATAAAATAAAATCATATTTTTGGAATCCGCAGGCTATTCGTTCTAAGACGTTTAATGGGGCATTTCTGAGTTAATTCGCCCCGCTAGCAAGAATTTGGACAGCCGCAACTACCTTAAAATGCAGGTCACATCCTCCACTGGACAGATGGAAGTTTTGGCTACTTCCCACCTTACAAATTAGGTGCGATGTACGCGGCTCAGTTCATGGCTTCAATGAAGAAAACAGTGGATGTGAACTCAGTGATTGAAAGCGGTGACCTATCCCCTATCTTCAATTGGTTAGAATCGAACATTTGGAGCAAAGGCAGCCTGCTTACTACTGATGATTTGGTGAAAGGCGCAACCGGTGAAACCTTGAATGCGCAATACTTCAAAGATCATTTGAGAAGTCGTTACCTTTAATGGAATAAATCGATAGAGGCTGATCAGTTTATTGATTCAGCCTTTTTAATCACATTTTCAAAACATACTTAGATTGATTTGAAGGTTTTATCCCTTCATCGAACTTAACAATCACGGAAGATTCTGGTACCTACTAGCACGAAATTGGACAAAAACGCGTTAAACTCAAAACTCTAATTCACTTAACTAATATTAGAAAAAGTATCTTGAAACCTTAAAGCTGAGAGGTTGATACGGCGACGTTGAACAATGAGTCTTAGATCTCTAATCAATCACGTTAGTATGGGTGAAGCCTGAAAGTGATAGACTTAGAAAGCGTATTAATAATAATCAACAAAAGTCTGGTGAGTGTGTTACCTTGGTTGTTATCCCTACCGCTTAGTGGGGACTTCTTTTCTTTTCCGAACTCACATCTCGGCACTCCTTAGTTGCCCTCCTAAGCCTCACCGCAGGCTTTAATTATGTCCATTTCAACCCAAAAGTTAAGAAACATCTTCAAACTCACTAGAATTGAAAATGTAGAAATCAACAACGATGTACCCCATTTCGCACCTTGGTTACCACTTGCTCAGAAAGTAAAACCTGTCATCCCTTCTGCGATTATATATTGCGAAGGTAATTTTGGTAAAATTGATGGTAAAACCGCTAATGGGTTAGTGAGACATTCGTTAAGCTATCGTATTCTATCGGTTATTGATAGTGAGTCTGCTGGCTTAGATGCTGGTGAAGTTCTTGATAACAAAGCCAATGGAATACCTATCCTTGCTAATGCTGAAGAAGCTATCATTCACGCAGAAAGCATTCCTGATTACTTCATTTTTGGCATTGCGCCATCAAGTGGCTTTTTATCTGACTTAGATAAAAGCATAATTTTAAATGCCATGTCACTAGGAATGAACATCGTAAATGGCTTACATGAATTCCTAACCGATGATCCTCTATTTTTAGAAGCCAGCTTAAAGAATAACGTTCGAATATTCGATACTCGCAAACCCAAAAATAAAGGCGATCTGAAAACGTTTATCGGGAAAATACACAACGTTAAATGTCCGAGAATTGCTGTCATGGGGACGGATTGCGCGCTAGGAAAACGAACAACAGCAACAATATTAACGAATGAACTGACTAAAAAAGGCCTTAACGTCGTTCTGATTGCCACCGGTCAAACAGGCATTATGCAAGGCGCACAATACTGCGTTGCACTCGATGCTGTTCCTTCACAATTTTGTGCCGGTGAGTTGGAATCTGTCATTGTACAGGCCTATGAAAAAGAAAACCCGGATCTGATTATTATTGAAGGGCAAGGAGCCTTGAGTCACCCTGCGTTTTCAACCAGCGCTTTTATCTTACGTGGCAGCTGTCCAACGGGTGTGATACTGCAACATGCCCCTAAACGTTTATATCGTAGTGATTTTCCTGATTGCCCAATGCCTTCGATTGCCTCAGAAATCAATCTTATCGAAACGTTTTCTAATACCAATGTTATTGGACTAACACTGAATCATGAAGATATGTCGTTGGATGAAACACGCAGTGTGATAGACAGTTACACTACCGAATTTGGTCTACCTGTTACTGATGTCTTGTCACAACCTGTCGAACATCTGTTGCACATCGTAACGTCAGCTTTCCCTATAATAGAAAGTAAACTGGCCGAAAAAGGGTGAACTACCCTAGGTTAGACATCGATTGTGGGAAAGTTCACCATAACGCTCAATTCCTGATTACTCAGCTCTCACTGAAAAATATATCCGTTACGCCTGTAACAAAAGCCTTCCTCGGTCACCCTATCATCGCACAAGTTCTTATTGATGCTGGCGCACCAATGTTAGCCGATTCAAGAATCGAAAATCTTCAAAAGATGACTGAATCTGGCATTGCTATCCCTAAAATGCTGATACGTACACCCATGCTCAGTCAAGTGGCGAGCATAATAAAATACAGTGATATGAGTTTAAACTCTGAAGTTGAAGTGATTCAGAGGCTTTCACATGCAGCGGAACAACAAAATTGTCGTCACGATATTATTATTATGGTTGAGCTTGGCGATCTCAGAGAAGGTGTGATGCCTAATCGCGTTATTGATTTTATCCGTGAGATTATTTCTTTACCAAACATCACGATAAAAGGAATTGGTACGAATTTAGCTTGTCGGTATGGTGTCGCTCCAGATGATAAAAATATGAATATTCTTTCTGATCTTGCCGATGGAATTGAAGCTACATTTGGGGTCAGTCTAGAAATTATTTCAGGGGGTAATTCTGCTTCAGTTAACTGGGCTCTTCAGAGAACAGGCTTAACTCGAGTCAATAACCTTCGTATAGGAGAAGCAATTTTTTTAGGCTGTGAGCCTTTAGAGCACGAAAATATCAAAGGCTTACATACGGATGCGGTTTCTTTGACCGCTGAAGTGATTGAATCCAAAATTAAACCGACTTTGCCTTGGGGAAGTCGGGGGTTAAATGCTTTTGGTGAAAAAGAAAACCTTCAAGATAGAGGGGAGGTATCGCAAGCTATTCTGGCATTAGGCCGCCAAGATGTTTGTGTCGGCGGGCTTAAGGCTCCGAATGGGATTAAGATCATGTCTTCAACTAGCGATCACCTTGTCCTTGAATCCTCACAGAAACCACTACTTGTAGGGGAAAAAGTCACATTCAGTTTAGATTACAGTGCGCTCTTATCTTCTATGTCTTCACGTTATATCCATAAATATTTTAAGGCACCTAAAGGGAGAAGAAAGGAAGAAGGAGCGCATAATGCTACGAACAACTGTAATTCTCTTCGTCAGTGTCATGCTTAACGGTTGTCAGATAAGCCCAATAAAATCTAATGGACTTGCCGATTATAGAGCGACAGTTATTTCAAGCCAACTTCCACAAGAGTTAGGCTCAATCACACTCGTAAATGCACAGTCAGAGGGCGATAGTGTCACTCTTGTTTTCGTAAAAAAGAAAACTTTGAATATGGACCGATTAGTAGAAAAAGTCGCCGTTAGTTTTTGTGACAACATCGAAATAAGACCACTATTAGAGAGTGGGATCTCCTATCGAATCATTACCTTAGGAAAAAATGAGAAAGTAGAAAGCCTTAACGTCATTTCTCTAGCTAAGTGCTCTAATTGAATGCTTAGCAGTCGAATGGATAAAAGCCAATACGAGTTGTTCAATGTACTCAATGACACTATTTTATTGAGGTTTGACCGCCTTACGCCTTGGGAAAAAAACTTTATCACAGAGTTACACCATAAGGTCGTAACTAGACAACTCATTTCAATTAAACAAAAACAGCTTGCTTTAAGAATTTCAATGAAAGCCTATAAATCAAAGAAGAAAAACGCGCGTTCCAACGTTTAATTTAAGCTTGTGTATACCTAATCTGTTTAAGGCCATCTAAACCTTGGACAGATTAGTAGTATTTGCACTTAATGTATTGAAAATAATCAAGTGTAGCGGTGAATGGGTAACAACTTTCAGCGTAATAGCAATTGAAACACCTAAGTATTTAGGTTCCTTTTCGATTAACACTCAGTACCTTCTGAAAGCAACAATGCATCTTCTAATTCAACCCCAAGATAGCGGATTGTATTATCTACCTTGGTATGACCAAGTAGTAGCTGCACCGCTCGGATATTTTTCGTTTTTGCGTAGACTAACGTCGCTTTTGTTCGCCTCATCGAGTGAGTGCCATACAAGTTAGGATCCAACCCCAGATTAGAAGCCCATCTCCTCACTAAGTATCGATAGTACGAATAGCTAATCGGTTGTTGCTTTCGCCTTTGGCTTGGGAAAATAAAATTGCTGTCATGTAGCGAAGCCATCAAAATCCATTTCATTAGACTCTGTTGAGTTCTTGTCGTTATCTCAAATTGAACTTCAATATCTGTTTTGCGCTGGATATGCTTAACGCGGTTAAATATCCTATCTTGCGAAGATACATCGCAAACTCTGAGAACGAGCAAATCACTTGCTCTAAGTTTGCTATCAATAGCTAAGTTGAGCAACGCAAGCTGCATCAAATTATTTTCAATTTCTAATCTGGTTCTGATCCGCCAAATTTCCTCAAGCCGAAAAGGCTTTTTGACGCCACTTCGTTTCGTTTTGTTGAAAACTACCATGATGACCTCCTTTTTAATTTGGTCATCACGATTGTAGTTGGAAGGAAATGGACAAAAGCGTGTCAGTGATTTTACTAATTTAGTAAACAATGAATTACTACAAGTATATAAAGTCGTTTAATCAACTTCCATGAGTGATGTCAATCTGAGTGATATGTCGGCCAAGCACAGCATTTTTGTGAATCGTTGTATTTTTATCACAGGTTTATCCAATACAGTCCCGCTTTAGACGTAAGAAGCTACGCTGCTATCAATTCATTAGGAGCAACATCTTATGACTATTAGATAAAACCGACATTAACGTTGAACTTTATGAAAACAATACATCAAGGTTTGAACTGGCAACTTAATAAATACGCTTTCATTATGTAATGATTTTACTTACAAAGTCATACTGTCATAGACAAAAGATTCCGCAATAATACGTCAAATGGTATGAGTTAAAACTTATATGGCGGTTCGTATCATTGGTGTTAAGTTTGGCTACACCAATTACGCAAACTAAAAAAATAGTGCAGAAAAGCTTTCGATAACATTAGCTTCAATATTCCAGGGCTGTGTCTATTTTTGCATTGCGATTGGCCATCTTCGATAACATCAAGATGTGGCCTACACTAAAACTTAAGGGTAACCAGCACTCTTTCTTTAACGCTTACCGAACTAGTTGTCCAAATTTAAACAAGTGGACTCGATATGAGAGCAAGTGCGCCTAATGAGAGAGCACTCGTCAATGGAATGAACGTCAGTGTTGAATGCAAAGGCGATAAGATATTGGCCACCATTTTAGCTGATAAGTGATATACAAAATGTAGCTGGCTGAGAACACATTAAAGTTATCTTTAATCACACTCGTCAGCATTCTATCAGGGAGTTTGTTTTGGGTTTTGTGACGGCACTATTGTAAAAATACTATACGTACCCTATTTTTGAATCATCGTGGGCAACGCTTGGAACTAATATTTCTGTCATGGGGGCAGGCAAAAAGGAAACAATAACTTCCATCATCGTTTTTAATTAAGACATACATATACCTTAATTAAAAAAATTGGCGCGTTCTAATATGCGCCAGATAAAGAGATCTATAAGATACTTGAAGAGTCTATGTTAAAAGACAGGAGCAAAAGCGACATTACCATTTTGATAACTCAAGATTAGCTTATCAAGATCCTTACATTGGCCAGTTACTTTTAATGAAACACCTACCCAAGGTAAATAAGCATGAATAAAATTAGCTTTTTAAAAATAAACAATACCATTATCAATGACATTATTGATCTCTCAGTGGAAGAGTCTCAAAAACAACTCATTGCTAACAACGCAGAGTGGCTTGCAGAAGCCAGTTTTAACGACGATAGTATCAACTATGGTATTTACTTAAACAATAAACCTGCGGGGCTAATCTCTCTGATTGACCCTAGAATACTGGACACACACGATGAACACTTTCAAAAGGAGCATTTATATGTATGGCGCGTCATGATTGACCATCGTTTCCAAGGAAAAGGATTGGGGAGTCAAGCGATTAACTTCAGTAAGAAATACGCTTCCATTACCGGTTTAAAAGGCGTCTCCCTGACCACGATGGATAAAGAAAAAGGCAATGCGCTCTCTATTTATCAAAAGCTTGGTTTTATACCAACGGGCAGAAGACTTGATGATGAAATTGAATTAATTTTTGGCTTAAAGGAATGAGTGGATAAACAAGTCAGATGGTGTGTCTGGGACGGCTATTTGGCCGCCTCATTTTATACTTCAACTGTAAAGGTATTGAAGAGTTCATTCAAAAACGCTGACCCCTCGTGCACTCTCACCTCCCCCCGGTCACAGAGTAACCAACAATCAAATTGACTCTTATTCAGTCTCCGTAACCTTTAAAGATCTTGAATCGCTTCGATGAGCTTTTTGACTGGAGTATGGTCTCAGGGCAAGATCATGAAAA
>NZ_JBFRNC010000077.1:0-1412 GCF_041470825.1 Vibrio sp. 10N.261.55.A10
TAATGCCGATCAGTTAAAGCCAAAGCGATCGGTTGAAGGATCCTTCAGAGCTGTCAAAATCCAAGTGTATTTAATGCACTTGGATTTTTTTATGGATGTTTCTCAAGCTCTAAACATAATTAATGATTGGAAACCTAGCAGCGTTGAGACTTTGTCTGACTTGCTTCCAATTGAACTCATCGACGAAGCCTATTCTCTTACTGATACTGTCACGATGAGAAAGAGGAAATTAACTTTAGAATCCATGGTGTGGCTGCTTGTTGGAATGGCTATCTATAACAGTAAATCCATGAAAGATTTAGTGAACCAACTTGATATTGTCGACCGTACAGGTAAAGCTTTTGTCGCACCGAGTGCGTTAACTCAACGTCGAAAGACGTTGGGTGAAGACTCAATTAAAGCGGTCTTTGAGCGAATGACTACGTCATGGTTAAACAGTGCAAAGTTACCCCAATGGAATGGATTAACGCTGCTTGGCGTCGATGGCGTTGTTTGGCGAACGCCCGATAACCCGCAAAATGAAAAGGCATTTTCTCGACAAAAAGGGACGCAATATCCGCAAGTGAGAATGGTCTGCCAAATGGAACTAAGCAGTCACATTATTACGGCCAGTGCATTTGATAATTACAATACAAACGAAATGATATTAGCTGAAAAACTGATAGAAACAACACCAAACCATAGCGTAACAATGTTCGATAAGGGGTTCTATTCTTTAGGTTTATTACATAAATGGCAAGACTCTGGCTCAGAGCGCCATTGGCTTATCCCCCTCAAGAAAAATACACAATATGACATTGTTCAATCTTTAGGGCGAAATGACAAACTTGTTCAATTACACAGTAATCCAAGAGCTAGAAAGCTATGGCCTGATTTACCAAAGTCGATAACCGCTCGACTTGTCACTCGTAAAATTAAAGGAAAAGACTACCAAGTATTAACCTCCATGACGGACTCCCTGCGTTACCCATCAAAAGATATTGCAGGCCTTTATGAGCATCGTTGGGAAATAGAGCTGGGCTACCGAGAGCAAAAACAATACATGCTTGGAAACCGTCTTACGCTGCGAAGTCGTTTACCAGAGCTGGTCAAGCAGGAGTTATGGGGCATCTTGCTTACTTACAATTTAATCCGATATCAGATGGTCGAGCTCTGCTTCAATTTAAAGGGAAATTACCTTCCTTATCAACTGAGTTTTAACGGCACGTTAGCTCATGTATCAGCGTTACTTGTAGGCTTACCTTATTCAACACCAGGCGCAATACCTCGTCAGCTAAAGGGGTTCCACAACATGGCTGAAAGCTTAATACTTGAAGGGCGAAGGGAAAGGACATTCCCTAGAAGAGTTAAACCCAGACCACAACGGTATGCTAAGAACAAAAATGCCGTTCACTCTTAAGTGAACGGCATTA
>NZ_JBFRNC010000078.1:0-7245 GCF_041470825.1 Vibrio sp. 10N.261.55.A10
ATCTACCCTGCCAGATAGGGAAGGAGGCACAATGGAAGAGGCAATGCTTGTAAAGGTAAGCGGTGAAAATATAAACCCGCAAAAGAAAATCTCGCAAGAAGAATTAGAATGCATCGATCAAGCCAAACATGAGATATTTGAGTTCAACCGAGAGTGTCAGCTTTTAGATTATGTAAATGAAAATTATAATTCATTTCTTCGTGAACTCCGGAATAAAGTCAATGGTCATTACAATAGCGGAGAGGTAGTTACTCCGTTCATCTATGATGAGTTTATTCGATTTATCAACAGAAGTTTGCTTAACCTACTTACGTCAATGAGAACAATGACTGACCACTTAGAAGCACGAGTTAAACGTACTTATGGCTCTGAATCTGAGGAATGGAAAGCACTAAAGAAACTACTGTCGCACGCTTTTGATAATGAGTTTTCATATTGTTTTGCTAGTAAACTGAGAAACTTCGTTCAGCACGTTGGTATGCCTCCCATTCATTTTTCTCTCGATGACAAATTTGAATCAACTCATATTGAGTCTCATGTTAAGTTGGAGTTTAGTCGTGACGAGTTACTAAACAGTTACGATAGTTGGGGAGCCATTGTGAAGCCTAGACTACAAGCTCAAGCTGAGTTCTTTTGTGTCTTTGAAATTATTGAAAAATTAGTTAACTCCTTGTTTGATATCTATGCTCAGTTTAAAAAAGAAACATCGTTACCTAAAGTACAAGAAGCAAGAGACTATATATTGCAGCTTATAAACGAACCTCAAGGGTATGTTTATAATGAGTATGCCGTAGGCTACTTCGATAAAGGTGACGGTAATAAATTGTCAATAAGGCTATCTTGGTTGCCTGCAACTTTATTTGAAAAGCTGGATCTTATCGAACAGCACCTGTAACAATATAACAAACTGTTTAAGAGTGATTCGCAACGCGTGGCATTTTTACTATGCATTGGTATAGGTGTTTAAGGTGGTATGCGGCAGCATCGGTATTGCGTTGCTCACACCTTAATTGGGTTGATATGACCCCCTCTGTCAATAAGAGCGTAGAAGTTTCTGCTCCCGCATTTATAGAGCCTAGCTTGTGTTCTAAGTCTTCTGTTACATTGGGTTTATGAAAGTCTGAGTCGTCCATCGAATAGTAGAGTAACAAGGGCATTTCTCATGCCGTATTTTTGGTAATTAGTTCTTCCTGTCGATTATCGAATTTGTCCTAAACCCACTATTAAGGCAGGGAACCCCAATGAATAGAACGCTATGGTTCGCACTCATTTCGCTTTTGTTTTCAATGACAATGGTATTTTGTACATACAGTTATGGCATAGAGAGCCACGTTGAAGTAATCACACTCACTTTAGTATTGTCTGGCCCTCTGATTTTTACCTTTGCGCTTGTTGTCATTTTTTGTGGCGCACCAGTCATTAGCAAGTACAAGTTACTTGGAACCATCGCAATTTGTGTGCATGGATTTACAGCCTCACTGCATGTGCTGTGGAACGGTTTTATGTTTGTCGATGTGATTAATAAACAAGGCTTAGGTCCGGGACAAGGTTATTCTGGTTTGATACTTTGGGTTGGTAGTATCAAGGCGATGCTACTTGGTTTGGTTGTGGGAGTATGCCTGCATTACTTGCTACGATTTTTTAGAAAGGCTGCAGTAAGATAACTGTTGGCTAGTTAGTGGATTGTTCGTTGTCTATGGGAGTTGTCGCTGTGTTTTATAGTAAGGAATTCAACAAGGGATTGCTGCTCATCCTTGTTGCGATAAGTGCTTTCATTGTCGTTACCTCTGATAATAACCCCGGGACATTAATCGCTCACGCCATCAACGGCTTAATTGCTTTGCTCTTTTTCTCCATGACCATTGAGGTCAAAGACAATGTACTAAGCTGGTATTTCGGCTTTGGTTTTTGGCGTAAGAATGTAGAAGTGTCAGACATTACAGAGACATCGTTTTATCAAAGCAAGTGGTATCAAGGTATTGGTATCCGAATGCTGAGCGATGGTTGGTTGTATAATGCATCGATAGGTTCAGCGCTTAAGTTAAGCCTAAGCAATGGAAAGCATGTTTACATTGGTTGTAAGGATACGGACGGTTTAAAGCTGGCCTTGAAAACCGCTAACGAACAGATAACGCAAAAGTGATTTACGAGGCTTGGCACTTTTCGTTTTGAGTTGGACTAATTTTAAGGCTGTATGCTTTAAGTGAGCTGCATTTTAATATCTCAACAAGTGGATCGGAGGTTCAATGGACCAAGCAATCAAAACACATTTCGACGAGTATCCCGATGATGTTCGAGCTCGGCTTGAAGAGTTGCGTTCATTAATCTTTGAGCTTTGCTCTGATTTGGAACTAGGTGACGTCGAAGAGTCTCTGAAATGGGGCGAGCCGAGTTACAGCGTTAAGACGGGCAGTCCAATTCGAATCGATTGGAAATTAAAATCGCCAAACAACTATTACTTGTTCTTTAACTGCCAAACGAAGCTAATCGACACATTCAGAGAATTGCACGATGGCACATTGGTATTTCAAGGTAATCGTGCAATCGTCTTGAAACTGACTGAACCACTTCCCAAGGCACCAATCAAGCAGTGCTTGGAGTTAGCCTTAACTTATCAGCAACGTAAACATCTCCCACTTCTTGGCGCGTAGTTCTTATATGTTGTCATTATATTTCTTAAACAGGTTTTCTGTGTTCTAGCTATCACTCTTTAAAGTGCTAAGACTGTACCATCTTGATTAGTATCAAGAGGCTAGGGAATCTCTATAACCAACGCTGATTGTATTGCTTACCGTTTAAAAAGGTGTTCTAGTCACCTTGTATTTCAAACTTAAAAGGAAGTTGTATGAATTTAGATAAAGCCAAAAAACGTATCGCAAAGCAGGTTAAAAAAGGCGACCACGGATACCCAAAAATCACGTTAGCGTATTACGGGACGACCAAAGATCTCGCAACGGAAGTCGCGGTTCAATTTATGCTGGGTGAGGGCGATGGTGTTCAAGAAGAGCGTTTTTCTTGTGAAACCGAAATCCGAGATAATGAATTAGTTCAAACGACGTTACTCAAGATAATCGAGCGAGCAAATGTTAACTCAGTGATTGAAGTTGAAGGCGTGGCTGTTCTTTAGTTTGCTTTAGCCTGGAAACGAAGCCAACACGAGAACTCAGGTGTATAATCCACATTTTTATCGAATTAGGCAGGACACATGGCGATCTCGTTTGAAACTCAAAGACTAAAAGTAGAAGAAGTCGCAGGTGAACTTACTGTTCCTGAACGTTCGGCTCTGCTTGAGCGAGTACCTGGCATTCTAACCTCGTCAGTAGTTGAAAACCTTCCACCATACTTTCATGGTATTGTGTCAGGTGAGCTGGCTGAAATTTGGCTCGACCGAATGTTGTCGGGGAGCCGCTTACTTCAAGTGAAATCCAACGATAATCAATTGATTGGTTTTCTGTTCGCTTATGTAGAAGACGAAAGTGATGCTCATATTGGCTACTTGCTTGCAGAAGAGTTCTGGGGCAAGGGTTTAGCGAGTGAGCTACTGAAGGGTTTCATCACAGAAGTCGCTAAAATGGAGTCATGGTCAACACTGATTGGCGGTGTCGATCGTTCAAACATAGCCTCTGCCAACTTACTTAAAAAGCTAGGTTTTGTTGAGCAAGCCTCTGACGAAAGTGCTGTGGTTTTCTATGAATATAAGCTTTCTCGTCTTAACTCTTAATTCTTAATTCTTAATTCTTAACTCTGAGCTCTCAGCTCTTAATTTCTAATCCCTAACTCAAGCCACATCTGCGTTATACATTCATTGCCAATGTCTACGTCAATTGATAGGGAAGAAACCTTATTACACCATTCAACTGAGAACCGAGAGCAGCGAGTCTAGTTAACGTGGGCTAATTCGGCACTCTGTGTTTCATTAGCGACTTTCCAATCGCCCCCTAAGGCTTTATAGAAAACAGGCTTTGTATCCACATTAGACCATACTGGTTTAGCGACCTCGACCATCTACCATTACGATGATTGTTTTAGAGATGATGCTCAGATCAGCGGCAATCCAAGACTTAACCGAACATAGGCTTAGTGCATAACTGTGGTCAAAACCTACTTTACGACGTACATCATCAATACAGGTGTCGTAACCTTGATTTACTTGTGCAAGCCCTGTAATACCAGGCATTACACCGTATGTGCGGTCGGCAAAGTAAGGAATTTCGTTCTCTAGTTTGGTGTAAAAAGTAGGGCGTTCAGGGCGCGGGCCAATTAGAGACATTTCACCTTTCAGTACATTGATCAGTTGTGGCAGTTCATCAAGACGTGTCTTTCTCAAAAAGCGGCCAACAGGCGTGATTCGTGGGTCATTCGCGGTAGCCCAAACTGCACCAGAGCGAGTTTCTGCATCCTCGTACATGCTACGGAATTTCATGATCTCAAAGATTTCCATTTTCTCCGGTGTCGATTTACCAACGCGCAATTGACGGTAGAAAATAGGGCCACGAGAAGTGAGTGCAATCGCCATCGCAATCAACGGAAATACGGGCGCTAGCAAAATCAAAGCAATCAGTGAGCTTACAAAATCGAAAGTACGTTTAGCACGCGAAATTTTGTATTGGTATAGGTTTTGGGTAGATAGCTGTTCAATGTTAATCATAATAAGTCCTTAATGATTTGCTCGTGTCCAAGGTGAGTTTTCTAGTCCGATTAGGTAACGAATGCCACCAATGAAGTTGGCATAATGTCCAACTATCAAATAAGAGATTAATAAAATAGGTTTGTTTACTAGACGCTTTGGTAAGATGCAGCCAAGGACGCCAATGGTATAAACGGCAACTTGAGCCCATAACAGCGCTTCAAATACCAAGTAGTTGCTAAGTAAGATTGAGCACACTAAGCACACAATCATTAAATAGGGAGTGAGCAGGCGAAGTCCTTTTCCTGAAAAGAACGCAAACGCGATGCCTTTGAACTTCGGGCTGAACAAGCCAAATAATCGAATCGCTTGTTGCATGTTACCCGCTGAAATACGAAGTCTTCTTTTGAAGTCCGTTTCTAGGTTCGATTCCTCTAGCTCTAATGCCACCATTTGGGTTTCGTATTCGGCGATGTAACCTTGTTTAACGATTTGCATCGGTAAGATGAAATCATCATTAATAGTGTTGAGTGGAAGCAGTTCAAACAGGTGTGTTCTAAACAAGTAGAAAGCGCCATGAGAACCCAAGCTAGAACCTAACGAAGCCTCAGACTCTTTAACCGCGGTTTGGTACTGCCAATACGTGTTTTCGCCTTCATTGCCTGTTGGACAAAGTTGATACGTTGCGTTTACCACTCCAACCTTGTCACTTTCAAAATGAGCGGCAGCTATAAGCAAAGCATCCAATGAAATAAGGGCAGAAACATCACTCATCGCCGTGATATCACTGGTTATACGTGTCACTTCTTCATTAACAACCGCGACTTTACCTCGGTTTACTTGATGGTCATGTATCTCAAAATAGACATCACTACACATCGCTTCTTGTATGGTCATTTGTGCAATGGCGACTGTGTTATCAGTGCAACCATCGCAAGCGATAATGACTTCCAACTTCTTTTTTGGGTAATCGAGTGAAGCAAGGTTACGAATCTTGTCTGCGATCCACTGTTCTTCGTTAAATGCAGGAACAAGAACGGTTATGGTCGGCAACGTGCAATCTTGCTGTTCCTCTTTGTAGCAACGATGACTCTCTTCAACTTTGCGTGCGGGGCGGCTTTTCGCATACCAACGCAGTAACAAAGGGTAGGCTGCGTGATGATAGACAATCAACGCACCTGAAAACAAACAAAGTCCCGCAAGCAACCAATCAATCATGCGTAAGCTCCTTCTGATATATCGTTGTAAGACGAAACCATTTTGATGATGTCGAAGTTTTCGAGTACGTAACGACGAGGTGACAAAAAGCGTTCATTTTGCTTTTCTAATAGCGCACTAGCTAACCCCACAATGCTGCCGCTTTTGACGAGGACGCCGCTGACTGGACATAAGGTTTCATCGACGGCACCAACGTCCATTGCGACGGTTGGAATATTGCATGCTTGAGCTTCAAGTGTAGAAAGCGGCAGCCCTTCGTGGCGTGAAGGTAGGCAGAACGTATCCAACGCTCCGTAAAACGTGGTCATGTCTTCAACTAAGCCAAGAAAGATGACTCGGTCACTCAGATTCAAGCGGCTAGTCAGTTGCTCTAGTTGATTGCGTTTAGTACCGCCGCCAGCCAATGCGACAACCATGTTTGCAGGTAAAAGAGTCAGTGCTTTAATAAGTTGATCTTGGCCTTTGACATGTTCTAGTCGACCTGCACAACCGATGATGTGTTTGTCTGTCGGCAGGTTTAGTTTTGCTCTCGCGTGTTCTTTCGACATTGGCTTAAACTTCTCACAATCAACGCCATTTTTGATGGTAATGATGTTCTCATAAGAAAAAGCAGTGCGTAGTTGGTTATAAACACGTGTCGCGTCGGCAACTAACGTTGGTTGAGCAGCTTTTAAAGCAAGCGCTTGTAATCGACGACGTTTGTTGTTGTTCAGATGCCAAGCGTCATGTTCGGTATGGATTCGAGTTGGAACCCCGGTTACGCGAGCGGCATACCCAGCGTATAACAGTGGGCCAATATGATGGGTATGAACCACATCAGGGCGAATCGCGTTGAAGGCTTTAATTAGCTTAATAATGATATTGAATTGTACGCCTGGTGCTTTATCCAAAAAGACGATTTGCTTTTTGTATGGCTCTAGCTTCGGCCAGTTGTTTATAGACTCTTGTTTAGTACCCTCTAAACTGACAATCGACACTTGGTCTGTTGGTTTAGCAAGGCGGAGCAAATCCAGAGTTAGGGTTTCTAATCCACCCGGTGCAAGGTGCTGAACAACGTGTATGATCTTTTTGCCATGCTTCGTTAAATGCGTATTCATAGTTTGGACCCTGCCTTTATAATTGTTGTTTCGCCTTTCTGACGTTTCTCTTGAAGTAACTTCTTTAAAACGTTTAACTACACAAGGAGATTGCAGGAGTTGTGCCAATTAAATAACCGTTATTTTTCAGTTGTTTAGATTGTTTAATTCTAGGGCAGTTTTCATTTCTCAAAATGGGAATCAAAACAAAATACAATTGAATGGCAGTTTGAATCATAGGGCTTGGGTAAATCGAAAGTAGCATTAGAACTTGGGGCTCTAAATAAACAAAACGCCAAGCGAGCCCTATCTGGCAGGGTAGAT
>NZ_JBFRNC010000079.1:0-15272 GCF_041470825.1 Vibrio sp. 10N.261.55.A10
ATTCTCAGTGTCAAACACTTATTTGGAATTAATTCCTACTTTCTAAAAGTAGAAGCGAATCATCGCTTAAAGCTAGTTGCCTTACTAACATTTCTCGCTGAAGCCTTGTGGCGTCTGCCGTGTCAGTGAGGCGGCATTATAGAGATGCCGCTCATATTGGCAAGCAATAAATGCGTTTTTTATTAAAAAAAGAGGTTAAGCGAAGACATTTCAACCAAGGGCTTATTTATACCACTTTCACCCCAAGTTTCGAACAAATTACCCACAACGACCTGTGGATAACTACTCTCCACTATCAAAAAAGTAAGATAAACGAGCCCTAGGGTTTAGATACTCTCGAACTTGTTCAGGTAATTTGCTTGGATGAACGGCATTAACGATTTTGATCTCTTTAATAAAGAGGTCAATGATCGGAGCTTGGGTTCTTGGCACGCTAGGATCATAGATAAGTACATTTGGATAAAGCATATGTTTAGCGTTAACGGATATCACAATCCCAATCGAGTCATTTGAAAGCTGTACTACAGTTCCTGGTGGATAGACTCCCATGAACTTAACTAACAGCCCCAAGTTATCTTGGCTATATAGATGCTTGCAGCTCTTATATAGGTGGGACAGTGCCAAATACGGGATCATTTGTTGAGATTGCGTTTTACCATGGCAAAGGTTATCAAATGCATTAGCCACGGCGACTATCTTGGCAAATTCATCAATCTCATGTTCTTTTAAGCCCTCGGGGTAGCCAGAACCATCATTCATCTCATGATGTTGAGCGATCACCTTTTTAGCACTTTCAGGAAAGTCATCAATTGCCGATACAATATCCGCACCGTATTTAGTATGAAGCTTCAGGTAGTTCTCTTCTGGCACCGTTAGTGCACTCTGCTTTCTTAGTATCGCGACTGGTATTTTGATCTTGCCTACATCGTGAAACAACGCTGCGAATGAGAGGTCTTTCAATTGCTGTGTGTTATAGCCTTTGGCCTTTCCTATCATCAGTGCAACAACCGAAACATTTAGAGTATGAAAGTAAATATCTTCGAAATCTGCTTTAGCATTCATAAGGTGCAAGGTGACGTTATCATCGCTCACTAGAGTTTCAACGATATCATCAACAAGAGCCTTAACCTCCCCTACCGCATCTAAAGGTCTGTTACGGATCTTGGTCATCACAGATCGCATTCGAGCAAGCGAACGTTCAAACTCTCTCTCACAATGACTCACCCTGCGGCGGTAAGAGCTAAGGGTTTCGATACGCTCATGCTTATCTTTCCACATTCTTTCCGTTTCAAGGCTTACCTGTGAATCAATATCGACTTCTTGTTCACCTACGTGATTAACAGGTAAAGGTGAGGTATCACTTTGACTCAGGTTTATATAGACGTGCTTAATCCCAAGATGTCGAATTACTTTTACTTGAGCGTCATCTTTGATTTTAAAGCTGTTGAATAAAAATGGGTGTTCATTCCATTTTACGGGGAGTCGTATATGCAGACCGGGCTGAATGCGATCTACGGTAATCTTTATGCTGCCCATTTTTATATATAATATTGATGATTAATCTCTATTTATAATTCTAATAAAACCAAGCAGCAATTTCACTATCCAATTTCACAGGCTCAACTTAAAGAGTCGCAGTGCACCATCCAGCGTATACCGAATTTATCTTCTACTTTGCCAAATCGAGCCCCCCAAAAAGTATCTGCGAGTGGAGTCATTATCCGCCCTCCCTTCTTGAGCTTTTCAAAGATTTGTTCTTGAGTCGCGGTATCTTCAGTCACAAGAGAGAGAGCGAGGTTGTTGCCTTCAAGTTCTTTTGCCTTAACACCATCAGACATCATCAGCTTCATACCAAACGCTTCGAACTCAGCATGCATAACCCAATCAGGTTGAGCGCCCTCGATTACCTGTGGTGCATCACTAAAAAGCTGCTTAGATAAAACCACACCACCAAAGCACTTGTGATAAAAATCCAACGCTTCATTACAACGACCATCAAAAAACAAGTAAGGGGTTACTGTCAGCATATCTATCTCCTCTGTTAGTCCTTTAAACATAGACAATAGAAAAGAGAATGACAGGTAACATCATGATTTAAGATAATTAATTCATTATCAGATCGAATAGCGAAGGGAAATTATGAGATTTATGAGTGAAACATCAAGATCTGTCTGATTGAAGAGCAACTGCAACGACACGCCGGATTTCAAATTCACATACGTCCAAAACATAGAAAGGTCGCTATAAAAGCGACCTTTCTATGTTTGGTACCGATAGGCGGACTGATTGGACAGGCATTCTTGCCGCCACCGTGAAGGCAATGCTTCCTATACCCCACAACAAAGCCCCGATTTTCATCTAGGCTTTGTCATTTAAATATGGTGCCGGTAGGTGACTTGACTGGGCTTGCATCCAAGCCGACACGCTGGATTTAAAATTCACAAACGCCCAAAGCGACCTTTCTATGTTTGGTACCGGTAGGCGGACTGATTGGACAGGCATTCCTGCCGCCACCGCGAAGGCAACGCTTCCTATATCCCAGATACAACAAAGCCCCGACTTTCGTCGAGGCTTTGTCATTTAAATATGGTACCGGTAGGCGGACTTGAACCGCCACGCCCGAAGGCAACGGATTTTGAATCCGTCGTGTATACCAATTTCACCATACCGGCATTATCTTGGGGCATTGCCCTTTCGATGTTTGGCATTATACGTATGCGAACTGATGTGGCAAGTATAAAAACTTGAATTCATGTGTGTTTGCCGATAATTTCGCCACTAAGTCATAAGCTGTGCGTCATGTCTCTTTTCAGGCTAAGCCTTAAACTATATTCTGACGCCTCAATTTTTAAAGAAGTAATAACACATGACATCAACAAACACTCTGCCACCAGCAGGAGTCATGCGCCGATTTGGTGCCTTGTTCTACGACGCTCTGATCGTAATCGCTATTGAAATGTTGGCGGCTGGCGTCATTGTCGCTCTACTGCACGCGCTCATGGCTCTCGGCATTTTTAACCACAGCGGTTATGCCGATGTTAGTGACTTCTTAACCAACCATCCGATTTGGAGCCCTGCATATACCTTTTACTTAGTCGCCGTTTGGGTATATTTCTTCGTGTTCTTCTGGACTAGAGCTGGTCAAACTCTCGGCATGAGAGCTTGGAAGCTGCGCGTTCAAAACAAAGATGGCTCAGCGCTCACAGTAACTCAGGCGCTGATTCGTTTAGGTACTTCAGGTTTTGGACTGGCAAACCTATGTGTTCCATTCGATCCTGAAAAACGTGGCTTTCACGATATCTGGGCAAAGACCGAAGTCGTTGTGTTACCACAAGCACGATAATGTGATTTAAGTTAGCTCCAATCAAGATCAAAAAAGGAAGGCGTTATGCCTTCCTTTTTACTATTTACAGTTTCCGCCTCAAGAGCATGATGGCAATTCCAAGGAACACCACGCTCGGGGCTATTGCGCCAAAGGCGGGTGGTATTTGATAAACCAAACTCACTGGGCCAAAGAACTCACTGGATATATAGAAGGTAAAGCCAGCAATAACACCTGACAAAATCCTCGCACCCATGGTCACACTACGCAAAGGACCAAAGATAAACGACAGTGCCATCAACATCATAACCGCGATCGAAATTGGCTGGGTTATCTTTCTCCACAGCGCCAATTCATAGCGTGATGCATCTTGCTCTGACGCCTTCAGATAAGAAACATAATCATACAACCCACTTAACGATAGCTCTTCTGGTTTAACCGTTACTATCGCCAACTTATCTGGAGCTAATGACGTTTCCCAAGAGTAAGTCGGTAAACTTTCTTTAGTAATTTGAAGTTCGTTTTCAAAAGACGTGATCTCTACATCCTTCATCGTCCACACGTTGTCTCCAACGTAATCAACTTCGTCAGAATAAATAGCGGTTTTAAGTGCCTTGTTTTCATCAAAGCGCCACATGTTCATTCCATATAGCTTCTGGTCATCGATTTTGACAATGAAGATGAAGTCATTGGCATCACGAGCCCAGACACCACTTTGCGTCGAAATAATATTACCACCAGCAATCGAGATAGTTCTTAAATCACGAGCCATTTTCTGCGCTTGCGGTGCTCCCCATTGACCAAGCAATGTCACCACGATCATCAGTGGAATAGCTGTTTTAAGTACTGATAGGCCGATATCTAACTTAGAGAAACCAGCTGCCTGCATAACGACAAGCTCAGAACTTGCAGCAAGCATACCAAGCCCTATCAATGCGCCAAGCAATGCAGCCATTGGAAAGAACATTTCGATATCACGAGGGATACTCAATAAAACGAAATACAGCGCTTGTAATAGATCGTATGTACCACGGCCAACTTTTCTTAGCTGTTCTACATATTTGATGATCCCAGAGAGGCCAACAAACGTCACCAATACCAGTGACGTCGTTGCGATGATGGTTCTGCCTATATATAAATCGAGAATCTTAAACACGGCTTAAGCCAACCTCTTATTCTTGAATTTTTCTTTCAAACGCCTTACTGGCACGCTATCCATAAAGTTGGCACCAATCGCGACAAATAACAATAACGCATTGATTGGCCACATGCCGATTACCGCAGGAATGCTCCCCTCTTCGATTGAAGACTTGGTTGCACTGATTGCTAAGAAATAGGTGAGATAAATCAGTATTGCTGGGCCGATTTTCGCAAAACGACCTTGTCGAGGGTTTACCGCAGACAGTGGCACGACAAGCATGGTCAACAATGGAATACAAAGTACCAAAGAAATACGCCACTGCAACTCTGCTTTCGCACTATTATTTGAGTTACCAATCAGTTCAAGCGTAGGGATCGCTTCCCAGTCTCGACCTTTCTTCTCAACTTCACGCTGACCAATCAGGCCTTCGTATTCTTCAAAGTGCGTCACCCTGTAGTCGAGGCGAGTCGGAATGCCTTCATGACGAGTACCATCGTACATTACGATCACTTGGCGACCATCACTGAGCTCTTTTACATCACCTGACTTCGAGAACATCACACTTGGCAGTACAGAATCACGCGGACGCATTTGAGCTACGAACACGTTTTCTAACTTATTACCGTCGATATCATCAATAAACACGACAGAAGAGCCATCCGGCGTACCTTCAAACTTACCTTTTGGTAGCAAATCAACGCTGTTCTCTGCAGCTACTTCTTCATACATTTGTTCAACTTTGTCTTGTGACCAAGGAGATAACCAAAATGAGTTAAAGGCTGCAACAGATGCCGTAATTAAAGCGAGGTAAAGCGCAGATTGGATCAGGAATTTATTACCGATACCGGTGGCGTTCATGACCACTATTTCACTTTCAGCGTAAAGGCGGCCAAAAGTAAGCAAAATACCAATATAGATACTGAGTGGAAGCATCAATAGGCCCATCGCTGGCATATTTAAGCCAACAATCGACAATATAAGACTCGCAGGGATATCACCATCAGAGGCATCCGCTAAAACACTGATGAATTTTTGGCTGAGAAACACGAGAAAGAGAACAAAAAAGATCGCAAATTGGCTCTTGATTGTCTCGCGGATCAAATATCTAACAATAATCACGCTCAAATTACCTATACAAAACTTGTTTTTTTGATTGAATCACTATAATTTCCCGTTGAACCTTTTATTTTTTTAAATTTTTAGCTAAGTGTTAGCGTTCTTCTTTAAGGTTAGTTCCATTATAGGATCCAACAAGTAAGAACCCATTATCTAACATTTAGTTCGATTTGTCTTCAGGATGTAGGAGTACGCATGGAGTTCAGTGTAAAAAGTGGCAGCCCAGAGAAACAGCGCAGCGCATGTATCGTTGTCGGTGTATTCGAACCGCGCCGCCTTTCTCCAGTAGCCGAGCAATTAGATAAGATTAGCGATGGCTACATTAGTTCACTGCTTCGTCGCGGTGATCTAGAGGGTAAACCTGGCCAGATGCTACTACTGCATCAAGTACCTGGTGTACTTTCAGAACGTGTTCTACTGGTAGGCTGTGGTAAAGAACGTGAGCTAGGCGAGCGTCAATACAAAGAAATTATCCAAAAAACCATCAGTACACTAAACGAAACAGGTTCTATGGAAGCTGTATGTTTCCTTACAGAACTTCACGTTAAAGGTCGCGACACTTATTGGAAAGTTCGCCAAGCGGTAGAAGCGACTAAAGATGGTCTTTACACATTTGACCAATTCAAGAGCAACAAGCCAGAGACTCGTCGCCCACTACGTAAATTGGTATTCAATGTACCAACACGTCGCGAATTGAGCCTGGGTGAGAAAGCAATCTCTCACGGCCTTGCTATTGCTTCAGGTGTAAAAGCGTCTAAAGATCTAGGCAACATGCCACCAAACATCGCAAACCCTGCTTACCTTGCTTCTCAAGCTCGTCGTTTAGCCGACGATTACGAGACAGTGAAGACTAAGATCATTGGCGAAGAAGAGATGGAAAAACTGGGTATGACATCATACCTAGCAGTTGGCCGTGGCTCTAAAAATGAATCGATGATGTCTATCATGGAATACAAAGGCGCTCCGGATCCAGATGCGAAGCCGATTGTATTAGTAGGTAAAGGTCTGACTTTCGATTCAGGCGGTATCTCGCTTAAGCCTGGTGAAGGCATGGATGAGATGAAGTACGACATGTGTGGTGCGGCGTCTGTATTCGGTACAATGAAAGCACTGGCTAAGCTGAACCTGCCTATTAACGTGGTTGGTATCCTAGCCGGTTGTGAAAACATGCCGGGCAGCAATGCTTACCGTCCAGGTGATATCCTAACGACAATGTCAGGCCAAACGGTTGAAGTACTCAACACTGATGCTGAAGGTCGCTTGGTTCTATGTGATGCTCTAACTTACGTTGAGCGTTTTGAACCTGACTGTGTTGTCGATGTTGCTACGCTAACTGGCGCATGTGTTATCGCTCTAGGTCACCACATCAGTGGCGTTCTATCGAACCACAACCCACTTTCTCACGAACTTGTTAATGCTTCTGAGCAAGCAAGTGACCGTGCATGGCGTCTACCTATGGCAGACGAGTACCATGAGCAGCTAAACAGCCCATTCGCTGATATGGCGAACATCGGTGGCCGTCCTGGCGGCACAATTACTGCTGGTTGCTTCCTGTCTAAATTCACTAAGAAGTACCACTGGGCACACATCGACAGTGCTGGTACTGCTTGGAAGTCAGGCGCAGCGAAAGGCTCGACAGGTCGTCCTGTCTCAATGCTAGTCCAATTCTTATTGAACCGCAGCGGCCAAGAGACTGAAGAGCAATCTTCAAAATAATAAAAAGGGCCTACGGGCCCTTTTTTAATAAGCGCTATTTGTTAGACCCTGTTAACCAAGTAACATTGATATCCACGATTTTCAGTTCGAGTATTAAGTATGCAGACTGCTACATTTTACATTGTGCCTTCAGACAGCCCGCAAGCCAGCGAAGATGGTTTTGCTCACTATGTGCTGTTTCTTGCTCAGCACTTTGCGAAACAAGGCGCTAAACTTTACCTCAACTGTAATGACAAAGAGCATGCCGAGCGTATTGCTGAAGTTTTCTGGCAAGTCGAGCCCAGTGAGTTTATTGCGCACAACTTGGTTGGCGAAGGCCCGAAGTATTCAACCAACATCGAAATTGGCTATCAAGGCGTAAAACATAATTGGAATCGTCAGCTCGTAATTAATCTGGCCGATAATCATACAACCTTTGCGAACGCCTTTGCTCAGGTGATAGACTTCGTCCCTTGCGAAGAAAAAGCTAAGCAACTCGCTCGAGAAAGGTATAAAATTTACCGTCAGGCTGGATATCAGCTACAAACTATCGAGATTCAACATCCATAGTCAAACCTCATAGTTAAAGCTATCTTTGGATTTAGATTCAAGAAGCTTCACTTATGAAGTTTGACCACGATTAACCATTCACAGTATCCGTTTAAGAGCACTATGGAAAAGACATACAACCCAACATCAATCGAACAAGCTCTGTATAAGACTTGGGAAGAGAAAGGCTACTTTAAGCCACACGGTGACACATCAAAAGAAGCTTACAGCATCATGATCCCGCCACCGAACGTCACTGGCAGCCTACACATGGGTCACGCGTTCCAAGATACGATCATGGATACGCTTATCCGTGCTCAACGTATGAAAGGCAAAAACACGCTTTGGCAAGTGGGTACTGACCACGCTGGTATCGCAACTCAAATGGTTGTTGAGCGTAAGATTGCTGCTGAAGAAGGCAAAACAAAACACGACTACGGGCGTGAAGCTTTCATCGACAAGATCTGGGAATGGAAAGGTGAATCAGGTGGCACGATCACTCAACAACTTCGTCGTCTTGGTGCGTCTGTAGATTGGGATCGTGAACGATTCACTATGGATGACGGCCTATCGGCTGCGACTCAAGAAGTGTTTGTTCGTCTATACGAAGAAGACCTAATCTACCGTGGTAAGCGTCTAGTAAACTGGGATCCTAAACTGCACACTGCAATCTCGGATCTTGAAGTTGAAAACAAAGACAAAAAAGGTTTCATGTGGCACTTCCGCTACCCGCTAGCGAACGGTGTTAAAACGGCTGATGGTAAAGACTACATCGTTGTTGCGACTACTCGTCCAGAAACCATGCTTGGCGATACTGGTGTTGCTGTTAACCCAGAAGATCCTCGTTACAAAGATCTTATCGGCAAAGAAATCCTACTTCCTGTTGTAAACCGTCTTATCCCTATCGTAGGCGATGAGCACGCAGACATGGAAAAAGGCACGGGTTGTGTGAAGATCACTCCAGCTCATGACTTTAACGATTACGAAGTGGGTAAGCGCAACAACCTACCAATGATCAACATCCTAACGTTCAACGCTGATATCCGTGATGCTGCTGAAGTCTTCACAACGAACGGCGAAGAAAGCGATGTTTACTCAACAGATATCCCCGCTAAGTACCAAGGCATGGAGCGTTTTGCTGCACGTAAAGCTATCGTTGCTGAATTCGATGAGCTTGGTCTTCTTGAAGAGATCAAAGATCACGACCTAACTGTCCCTTACGGCGACCGTGGTGGCGTGGTTATCGAACCAATGCTGACTGACCAATGGTACGTGCGTACAGCACCTCTTGCTGAGCCAGCAGTTAAAGCGGTTGAAGATGGCCAAATCCAATTCGTACCTAAACAATACGAAAACATGTACTTCGCGTGGATGCGTGACGTGCAAGACTGGTGTATCTCTCGTCAACTTTGGTGGGGACATCGTATCCCAGCATGGTACGACAACGATGGTAAAGTTTACGTAGGTCGCACTGAAGAAGAAGTTCGTGAAAAGAACAACCTAGCGCCTGTTGTTGTGCTTAAGCAAGACGACGACGTACTGGATACTTGGTTCTCTTCTGCACTTTGGACGTTCGGCACACAAGGCTGGCCTGAAGATACTGAAGCACTGAAAACATTCCACCCATCTGAAGTACTAGTATCTGGTTTTGATATTATCTTCTTCTGGGTTGCTCGTATGATCATGATGACCATGCACTTCGTGAAAGACGAAGATGGCAAGGCTCAAGTACCTTTCAAAACTGTTTACATGACGGGTCTTATCCGTGATGAAAACGGCGACAAGATGTCTAAGTCGAAAGGTAACGTACTTGACCCAATCGACATGATTGACGGCATCGGCCTTGAAGAGCTAGTAGAAAAGCGTTGTGGCAACATGATGCAACCTAAACTGGCTGCTAAGATCGAAAAAGCGACACGTAAGACTTTCGAAAACGGTATCGAACCATACGGTACTGACGCACTGCGTTTCACTCTTGCTGCTATGGCTTCAACTGGCCGTGACATCAACTGGGATATGAAGCGTCTTGAAGGTTACCGTAACTTCTGTAACAAGCTATGGAACGCAAGCCGTTACGTACTAATGAACACAGAAGAGCACGACTGTGGCATGTCACTGTCTGTAGAAGACCGTGCCAACATGGAATTCTCTCTAGCAGACAAGTGGATTGAGTCTCAGTTTGAAGTTGCTGCGAAAGAGTTTAACGCTCACCTAGACAACTACCGTCTAGACATGGCAGCAAACACACTTTACGAATTCATCTGGAACCAATTCTGTGACTGGTACTTAGAGCTAACTAAACCTGTTCTTTGGAAAGGTACTGAAGCTCAACAACAAGCGACTCGTTTCACGCTTATCACGGTTCTTGAGAAGACTCTGCGTCTTGCTCACCCTGTTCTTCCTTACATCACTGAATCTATCTGGCAGAGCGTTAAGCCGCTAGTAGACGGCGTTGAAGGCGAGACAATCATGACTCAAGCGCTTCCTCAGTTTAATGAAGCTAACTTCAATGCTGAGATCGTTGACGACATCGAATGGGTTAAGACTTTCATCACTGCTATCCGTAACCTACGTGCGGAATACGACATTGCACCAAGCCAAGGCTTAGAAGTAATGATCAAGGTTGCTGATGAGAAAGATGCCGCTCGTATCGAAGCGAACAAGATCGTTCTTACTTCTCTAGCTAAGCTAGACGATATTAAAGTTCTAGCTGATGGTGAAGAGACTCCTGCTTGTGCAACTAAACTGGTTGGCAAATCTGAGTTGATGATCCCAATGGCGGGTCTTATCGACAAAGATGCAGAGCTTGCTCGTCTAGATAAAGAAGTCGCTAAGACTCACGGCGAGATTAAACGTATCGAAGGTAAGCTAGGTAACGAAGGTTTCGTTGCTAAAGCACCAGAAGCAGTTATCGCGAAAGAGCGTGAAAAGCTTGAAGGCTACAAGGAAACTCTTGTTAAGCTTGAAGAGCAAAAAGCGACAATCGCTGCGCTTTAAAACCGAGTGAACGAGAAGGCTTCAAACTTCTCGGTCTAAATAGAAAGGTTGGTCTTGGTGACCAGCCTTTTTTTATGTCCCTGATTCCAATATTCCAATGCTTCTCACTCTAGCCGCACTGATTGATAGGTTTCATCTATCAAATTAATCTCTACTTCCCATTATACTTAATGATAATAATTCTCAATAATAGACCTATCGAAACAACACAACGATTGAGTAATTATCATGAAAAAGACACTAACCTTTGCTGCATTACATTTTACTATCGCATTTAGTGTCGCTTATGTACTAACAGGCGACATCTTAATTGGTAGCTTAATCGCTATGATTGAGCCCTCTGTCAATACTGTTGCCTTCTATTTTCATGAAAAGGCGTGGGCTCAAGTTCCAGCGCTTAAAGCTCGTCAGTGGATGACCAAATTAAAAACAGCAAGCTTTGCTAGCATCCATTTTAGTGTTGCCTTTACCGTGGTCTACTTGTTGACTGGAGATGCTTTCATCGGCGGTGTGATGGCCTTGCTAGAGCCAACTTTAAATACCGTTGCTTACTACTTCCACGAGAAAGTCTGGTTACGTAAATCAGGCGACCAAATGGCACAACAACAATTCTGTTTGCACCAACATGCTTAGTCACCATATATTGGGTCACATATTAGTGACCCTTTCATAGGCAGATCATGGAACAAATTGCTGAGTTCACCCTTAGACCCATTACACCGCAAGACAACCCAAGCATCGCACAAATCATTCGCCAAGTTTCGGCTGAGCATGGACTCACAGAAGATAAAGGTTATGGCGTGGCCGATCCAACACTCGATGATATGTACTCTGTCTATAGCCAAGCGAATGCAATGTACTGGGTTATCGAACACAACGGAAAGATCGTCGGAGGCGGTGGCTTTGCCCCTCTAGCAGGTAAACCCAATGTGTGTGAGCTACAAAAGATGTACTTCTTACCGCAAACTCGAGGGCATGGCCTAGCCAAGCGAATTGTCGCTTTGAGCTTAAAGCAAGCCAAGCAACTTGGGTATCAACACATGTATTTAGAAACGACGAAGTGCTTGGGTGCTGCGGTCAAACTCTATGAGAAGCTTGGGTTTGAGCATCTTGAGTCAGCTTGGGGAGAAACAGGCCACGACGCTTGTGAGGTTGTCATGGCCAAGTCGTTATAAGCAGAATGCGCCGCTATAGCGAAAGAAGATAACGCTAAAATATACGGAGTTAACGTAGAAAGTTACTGACGCAAGAAGTTGGGTTCAAGGCAACAAAAGAACTCTCTTCTTGCCCATCAAGTACCACTTCTAATGGGTATAGATACTTGGGGTTAGGATTCTCAATATCAAAAATGATAGGAGCTTCGACCTGGAACACGACGCCAGTATGTTCAGCGCGTACATCAATCGGCATCACGAGAGTCATACCATTAAACTTGATGGATGCCGATACTAACCCCGCCTTTAGCGTTTGATAGATAACATCCACTTTAAACTCACAGCCACCACCGTGGTGCCAGATCTGCTCTGTGACAACTTGCTCTAGCTTGACGTTTCGAACGAACTGCAGGTATGGCGCTTGCCAAATCCCGATGCGTGAATCAGATTTAGCGATAGCCTGTGAAGATACAGAGTCATCCATGTCTTCTTCAAGCAATAGGCTCTCCTCTTCTTCAAGGAAAAGGATCTCGAAACGGTTTCGGCCGGACTGCATATAAGGACGGATATCTTTACGGTATTCAGCTTGGCTACCATCACAATCAAAAACAGCCACACCATTAAGTCGAACTTCAGCAAAATAATCGACTCCAGCCATCACTAACTCAACAAATGGACACGCTAACATAGCGTCATCCACTTCGATGTCGTGCATCAGGTGCCACTCTTGCTCTGCAATTTGACTTTCACTCAAGCTATCAGGGAGCTTTGAGCTTAACGGAGCCGGAAAGGTGATGTCATCTTGTGGGATAGAGAGATCCGTCAGTGGCGAAATTTGCCAAAGACCATCGAGAAGCAACCGCATATCATTCCTTGAGCTAGATCAATTTTGACCGCATTATAATGAATGAATGCATATAAAGACATTTATTTTTCTGAGGGTAAAAAAATGCCAGCTCGAGGCTGGCATTTTTTAAAATTGGGAAAGAATTACTCTTCGCCTTCATCATCTTCGTCTGGGTAGATAGCATCTTCACCTTCGTAGTAAGTGCCCCAACCGTCGTAGATAATGTCAAACTTCTCTGCAAGGTTTACAAGCTTCTCAACTTGCTCATCAATCGCTTCTGCATTCAGAGTACATTGCATCGTTGCATCACAACAAAGTAGCTTATTGCCATCTTCGTCTTCTGTCTCTTCAGCTTCAAGCACTTCAAAGCCCATTTTGAATGCTTCAACAACCGCTTTCTCAAGCACATCGAAATCTTCAGCAAATAGGTGATGCTCGATATCGTATAGAGCTTCAGGATCGCTACCATCTTCAATTAATGCTGTAATGATGTCGCGAGTCTCTTCCTTTTGAAATTCAATTAATTCCGCTACTGATAGATATTCATCTTCGTGAGACATGTGTCTGCTCCAGAGTGTTGACTATGAAAAGATCAAATTTGATTGCCACGAAATATGGCACGGATCGTCCAGAAAAGCCACCCAGATCAGGCCTAGAAAGGTAAGTTTATCGCGAGATCGCAGCGCCAATATCAATTCAAAAGTGAAATCAAAATCACAGAAACAAATTTTCAACATTTTATTAACTGCGCCGTATTTTAGCATTTCGTTTTTGTGGCCACTTTAGGGCTTATTGAATAAAACTTGCGTGATTAGTCACGTTAGGTGCATACGCTAAACCGCTTTTGGGGTGCATAAATCCTCAGCTTGTTATCAAAAAGTGCATAATAGTGAATAAAAAATCACGATTAATAAGCAAAATTCAATTCTAACAAGCCACGAATTGAGCATAGATCCTCAAAAACGTTGTTCCGTTCGATAGCCAGTTAGTTGGAATTTAATCTGTATAAACTTAAAAATCACAGGTTTTATGACCAATTATTACCCAAATACCTTGTATTAACTCAATCTACAAAACTTGCATATTACGGACAAGCTTGTCATAAATAGACGCTGGATTAATAGTAAGGATGCAAAATGAGTAAGCTGTACGTTGGCTCCGAAGTCGGTCAATTGAGACGAGTTCTCCTAAATAGACCTGAAAGAGCACTCACCCACCTCACCCCTTCAAACTGTCATGATCTTCTATTTGATGATGTACTTGCCGTTGAAGCCGCTGGTGAAGAACATGATGCCTTTGCAGAAACGCTGCGCAGCCAAGACGTAGAAGTACTACTGCTGCATGACCTGCTAGTAGAAACGCTTGCCGTATCTCAGGCTCGTGAGTGGTTGCTGAATACTCAAATCTCAGATTTCCGTTATGGGCCGACTTTCGCCCGTGACTTAAGAAACTACCTTGCTCAAATGGATAATGAGCATCTAGCAACGATCTTACTCGGTGGCTTGGCCTACTCTGAGCTTCCTATCAAATCATCATCGATGCTGCCTAAAATGCATCGACCACTCGATTTCGTTATCGAGCCACTGCCTAACCACCTATTTACGCGAGATACTTCTTGCTGGGTTTACGGTGGTGTATCGCTTAACCCAATGATGAAGCCTGCACGTCAACGTGAAACGAACCACCTGCGTGCTATCTACCGCTGGCACCCAGTGTTCGCAGGCCAAGATTTCATTAAGTACTTTGGTGACGAAGACCTTCACTACGACAACGCTAACATTGAAGGCGGTGACGTACTGGTTATCGGTAAAGGTGCGGTACTGGTTGGTATTTCAGAGCGTACGAAACCACAAGGTGTCGAAAACCTAGCGGCTAGCCTATTTAGATCAGGCCAAGCGAGCGAAGTGATTGCGATCGATCTACCAAAACACCGCTCTTGTATGCACCTTGATACGGTGATGACACACATGGATATCGACACGTTCTCTGTCTATCCAGAGATCGTTCGTAAAGACCTCGACACTTGGCGCTTAACGCCAAAAGAAAACGGCGAAATGCGTGTCGAGAAAGCTGAAAACTACCTGTCAGCGATTGAAGGCGCACTAGGCCTTGATCAACTGAAGATCATCACTACCGGCGGTGATAACTACGAAGCTGAGCGTGAACAGTGGAATGACGCTAACAACGTACTGACAGTGAAACCTGGTACCGTGATTGGTTATGAGCGTAATGTTTACACCAATGAGAAATACGACAAAGCGGGTATCGAAGTTCTAACGATTCCTGGCAACGAGCTAGGCCGTGGTCGTGGCGGCGCGCGCTGTATGAGTTGCCCTATCGAAAGAGACGGTATCTAAGTCAAAGAGCTCAGTCAAACAGACTCAATAGTCTTATCTAGGCCAGTATTCATTTACTGGCCTTTTTTATCAAATTGTCCCGTCCTGAAATGTG